>CANHAH010000001.1 GCA_947458705.1 Opitutia bacterium
CTCCTCACGCAAAGGATGGTGGCATTGTCGGAGCCGGTGGTGTTTCAGCCGAAGCTCACGTATTTGTTGCCGGTGACTTTAAGTAGCGGTCCCCAGGCGGAGTTACTCGCGAAACCGGAGCGAGTGAATACCTCGGGGGATTTTGCGGGGTTAATTAATACCGATGGTTTTATCGAGTTACCCGCCGATAGAACAGAATTTGCGGTGGGTACGATCGTGCCGTTTACGGCCTGGGTGTGATTTCGTCGCAGGCTCGACTTTACGCGCCGCGAATTGCCGGATAAACGTTCTCAAAGTATGCTTTCCCACCTCGACGCCCAAGGTCAGCCCGCGATGGTCAATGTCGGCACTAAGGCCGTGACCCACCGTATCGCGCAAGCGAGAGCTATTGTGGTATTGCCGGCGAGTTTGGCGGCGTTACTGCGCGACGGCGATATCGCGACGAAGAAAGGCCCGGTTTTTCAAACCGCGATTCTAGCTGGAATCATGGGGGCCAAGCGCACGAGCGAACTCATCCCGCTCTGTCATCCACTCCCGCTGGATGATTGTAAAATCACGATTGAAAACAAAGCGCCCGCAGCGGATGGCTCAACGGAGGTTTTGATCACCTGTCGCTCAGAGACCCACGCGAAGACGGGCGTCGAGATGGAGGCGCTCACCGGCGCAACGATCGCCGCGCTGACGCTGTACGACATGGGCAAAGCCGTGAGCCATGATATCGTCATTAAAGACGTGCGACTCTTAGAAAAAACTGGTGGCAAGAGCGATTTCCGCGGGCCAACCCCCATCGCATGATCACCGTCAACATCCAGTATTTCGCCATCCTGAGGGAGCAACGCGGCCTTGCGCACGAAACCCTCGCAACTCACGCCGCCACCGCCGCCGCGCTGTACGAAGAGTTGCGCGACCGCTATGGTTTTACGCTGCCACGCGATCGAGTGCGGGCAGCCGTGAATGAAGAATTTGTCGCTTGGGAGACGCCGTTGCGCGACGGGCAAAAAGTGGTGTTTATTCCGCCCGTGGCCGGGGGTTAACTGCGGGAGTATATTTTTTAAAATGTTTCGCATTTCGACCGAGCCTCTGGATCCCGCCGCTTTGCAACGCACGCTCTCAGATGCACACGCGGGCGCATGCGTGACGTTTGAAGGCTGGGTGCGTGACCATAATGAAGGCCAACCCGTGGTCGCGCTTGATTACGAAGCGTACGCACCCCTCGCGGAAAAAGAGGGGTTGCGAATCCTAGCGGAAGCCCGGGAGCGATTTGCCATCCGTGGCGCCGTCTGCGTGCACCGGGTCGGTGCCCTCAAAATCGGTGAACTCGCGGTGTGGGTCGGCGTGACCGCCGCGCACCGGGGTGCGGCGTTTGATGCATGCCGTTATCTCATCGATGAGATGAAAGCGCGCCTGCCCATTTGGAAAAAAGAACACTACACCGACGGAGCCACGGTTTGGATTAATTGCGCCACTCGTGGCGACTTTGCTGATCAACTAAAATCACAATAATTATTTGTTTAATAGGGGTTTGCCCTAGCAAGTGAGCCGGTTCAGCTTAATTGTTGGAGGCGCATTTGGAATCGGCGCCCCCAGCCTAGACGAAATTTTTAAGGCTACTTGTAAAAACGGGTTGGTTTCAGACCAGAAGCAGAGTAACAAGTCGCTCTCTTTATGGCCAAAACGCACTCTGACATCGGACTCATCGGACTCGCCGTGATGGGTCAGAACCTCGCTCTCAATATCGCCGACCACGGCTTTCAGATCTCGGTTTATAACCGCACGGTCGAGAAAACCGAGAAATTCGTCGCTGAAAATCCCAACACCCCAGGTGGTGTGGTAGGCAGCAAATCGCTCTCTGAATTTGTTCAGTCACTCGCGCTCCCGCGTAAGATTGTGATCCTAGTTCAAGCGGGCAAAGCCACCGACGCCGTTATCGACGGCCTCATCCCGCTGCTCGCGCCTAACGACATCATCATCGACGGCGGCAACGCTCTGTGGACTGACACGATTCGGCGTGAAAAAGCGCTCAAGGAAAAAGGTCTCCGCTTCATCGGCTCCGGTGTGTCCGGCGGCGAAGAAGGAGCCCGCTTTGGCCCCTCCCTCATGCCCGGCGGCGAGAAATCTTCATGGGAAGAGTTGAAGCCGATCTGGACCGCCATTGCCGCCAAGGTCGATAAAAAGACCGGCAAACCCATTATGGGCGCAACCCCCGGCAAACCCGTCAAAGGCGGCGTGCCCTGCACCACTTACATCGGCGAAAACGGTGCCGGTCACTACGTTAAGATGGTTCACAACGGCATCGAGTATGGTGACATGCAGATGATCTGTGAGGCCTATTCGCTCATGCAGGGCCTCCTCGGCCTCAAGCCCGCCGAAATGGGCGAAATTTTTTCAGCTTGGAATAAAGGCGCGCTCGACAGCTTCCTGGTCGAAATCACCGCCGACATCCTCAAGCAGAAAGACCCGGTTACCAAAAAACCCTTCGTCGACATCGTCCTCGATACCGCCGGCCAAAAAGGCACCGGCAAATGGACCTCCGTTAACGCCCTCGATATGGGTGTGCCTGCTCCGACAATCGCTGAATCCGTCTTCGCCCGCTGCCTCTCCGCTATCAAGGAAGAGCGTGTCGCTGCCTCCAAGGTCCTCAAAGGCCCCAAGGTTAAAAAGGTTTCCCCAGCGAAGAAGAAGGAGCTCATCAAAGCCATCCATGATGCGCTTTATTGCTCAAAAATTTGCTCTTACGCTCAGGGCTTCCAACTCATGCGCACCGCGCAGGGCGAATACGGCTGGAAGCTGAACTTCGGCCAAATTGCCCAGATCTTCCGCGGTGGCTGCATTATCCGCGCCGCCTTCTTGCAAAAAATCACCGAGGCTTACGCGCGCAACCCGAAGCTCGCGAACCTTCTCCTCGACCAATACTTCAACCAGACGATTCAGAAGGCCCAGGCCAACTGGCGCAAAGTTATCAGCCTCGCCGTCGAGAGCGGCATCAGCATCCCGACGTTTGCCTCGGCGCTTAGCTACTACGATGCCTACCGCTCCGCTCGCCTGCCGGCCAACTTGCTGCAAGCTCAACGCGATTACTTCGGCGCTCACACCTACGAGCGCACCGACAAACCCCGCGGCAAGTTCTTCCATATCGACTGGCCCGAGAAAAACCGTCCGCAACTCGAGGCGTAATCGCACTGCGTTTTTGTTTGGTGACCCAAGACGTCTTGGGTCACGGGGACCCTAGTTGGTGATCGTCGTATCGTTGGCCAAGCCGAGCGAAGGCCTTCGGATCATGGCCGACAATAACCGCCTCCATACAATCGGCAATGGCGGCCTGCCACGCATCGTTTTCACCCATTCGCTGATCAGCGCGTCGCTGGTTCAACGCGACGCGATCGCTATGCTGCTTACCTATCGTCTGCCAACGAAACGCGCGGAAGGCCTCACGAACGGCTACTGCATCTTCAGCGCCCTCCAATACCTCCGCATACGTTACAGGTGATACCCAAAGGTCCGCGCCGGAATTTCGCACAATCCAAGCATGAGCTGGACCGCGCCGATTGGCGGCCACCTCGTTGAGTAGGTCGATGACAAAAGAGGAATCGAGAAGGCATCGTTTCATTTGCGTGGCGATATCCGCAGTCGCTCGTCACCCGCATGTCGGCTGGCCCACGCTAGCAAATCAGCTCCGCTCACGATTTCCTCGTCGCGAATCAACTTCCGCACAAAGGTGGCTTTTTTCATCCCAGCGCGCTTTGACCGCTTGGCGAGGATTCCTTGCTCTTCTTTGCTTAAACGAACGGTCAGGACGGCAGGCATAGTATTTCTTTTGTATGCCAATAATTATGCCTGTCAACCAAGCTCCGTCGCGAACAACAGCGCGCGGTGGATTCGTGGATTGGGTTGAGTTAAATTCACTATCAGTTCTCATTGTCACCAATCAGTTTTTCTTCTGAAACACTCCGCCCCGGCCTCACCCGCCGGGGCTTTTTTGTGGGCAAAGCAATGCCCGCGAAAAACACTACGGCAAAAATGCTTTCCAGACGCGACAATACGCGCCGGACGCGTACGTTAAAGCCGTTCCCTTCCCCATGGACCCCACGACCTACCGCTCGTACCGCGACCTACCACCCCTCGCCGGCCTCGCCTCGTTTGCCGAAGCCATGCAGCCCGGGCTCTCCATCGACGACTGCGTTGCCCGCCTTAAACGCCACCACTGGGCCCTGCGTCGGCTCCACGAAATTTTCATCAAACGCCTCACCGCCGAGCCCATCTACGAACTAAAAATGGCGTTCAGCCTACATGCGCATTACTGCGCCGAACACGCCTCCGCCTGGCGCACTCGCGTTGGTGAAATGCGCGAGCCACCGCTCGGCCTCGACGCCGTGCCCCACCCTGCGCTCGACATTTTTTTTGATGAAATCCTCGCCGCACCCGAAACCGATGCGCTGATGCTCGGGATTTACCATCACGCCCTGCCGGCGCTGCGCGACGCGCTCGAACGCCATCAACGCGAAACCAACCGCCTCGTCGATCATCCGTCGTTTCGCCTCTGTCGCTTCGCCTTGATCGAGATCGGCGAGATGATCGCCTTCGGTGAACAAGCTCTCGCCAAGCTCCTCACGCCCGAGCGCCGCGCCGCGCTCGCCCCGTGGACGAATCAACTCGAAGGTTTGCTGAACCTGGCTGGATCACTCGACGGTCACGCTCCGCAGGAAACCAGCGCCGCCGCTAGCACGCCCGAGCGCCACTTCTCCGCGCAACCTTACGTTTACAACGGCACGCCGCGCCGCGACGAGCGCTTCACCGATTCCTATAACATGAGCGTGCACGCGGAAGCGTTTCTCTACGACAAGACCTTCCCGCCGGAACCGAAGACGCTCATGATGTATTACAAGCGTCTGCGCGAAATCGATGTGCCTGAGATGATGGCGAGCATCATCGCCGAAACTCCCGGCAAACCTTGGGACTACACCGTCGACATGACGCGCCAGCTTTGGGACGAAGCGCGCCACGCAATGATGGGTGAAGTCGGTTTCGTGCGCGCCGGGATCGATTGGCGTCAGTTCGTGCGCGTTAACTTCACGTGGTCCCTCGCGCTCAACACGCAGCTCACGCCGCTGGAGCGTCACGCTGTACTCTATTTTATCGAACAAGGTCTGATGCCGAAAACGGGTAAACGTTTTGAGTGGGAAGTAGGGGTCGCCTCGGGCGACGCATTTTCGGCACTCATTCAGGATTACGATTGGGCCGACGAAGTGCTGCACGCGCGCATTGGACGAGATTGGTACGTCAAAGTCATGGGGGACCCACGCAAAGCCACCGAATACGGGGACGCCTGCTGGTCGAAGGTGCTCATCGACTGGCATTCCTACCGCGCACAAGGCTTCACCCGGCATGAAAACTGGTGGCCCGCGCTTTACCGCGAATGGTGCAAGGTCCACGGCCACACACCCGATGAACGCATCGCGGCTTTTGCGACAAGTTACGCGACTGCGCGCGCCGATCTGCGTGAATTAAGCACTTCGGGTTGAGTCGGTTCGCGCCTTTTAATCGCTTCAAGAACGTGGCGGGCGAACGGGTTGCCCGATCGGGGGCTTACGCTCGGGAATGAACGTCGCGTTTGGCTCCGGCGTTTTTTAATATACCACAACTCGCCGAGAACATGGTGGGCCGCCGCGATCCTCGCACTCGGTCCACACCCGCTCGCGGCCAGCCCAAATCTACCATGAGAGACGACTACATCCAAAACGCCCTCAAGGTGATCGAAGATCCCAATATTCTGGTTAACGTGGTCTCCCTGCGCGTGAAACAGCTGAAGCGTGGCAACCGTCCGCTTATCGAGTCGCTAGAGAAACTTTCCGCGGAAGACACCGCTTTACGCGAGATTGCCGAAGGCAAAATCAGCTACGAGCTGGCGACCGCCGCCGAGCTCGCGCGCAGTCATCGGTAAGTCGCACCAGCGATTACTCCGCGCTCAACGCGCGAGGTAACCGCCATCCACGACAAGATCGCTGCCTGTCATAAAGGAAGCGTCGTCGCTCGCCAAAAAAGCGACCGCCGCGCCGACTTCTGCCGGCTGCCCTTGACGGCCCAGCAAGTGCATCGCTGAGGCGCGTCGATCTTCCTCGGCGATATCCAAGCCAAGCTTCTGGCAGGAGTCCGTGAAGGCGGAGGTATAAATGTAGCCTGGGCAAATTGTGTTCACACGAATGTGATGCGGCGCGAAATCCTGCGCCCAACACTTGGTGAGTCCGCGCAGCGCAAACTTGGTGGCATTGTAAGTCGAGAAATTCGCCTGGCCGACGAAGCCGCTCACCGATGAAAAGTTAATTATGCTACCGCCCCCGTTCGCCTTCATCTGCGGCAGGATGTTCTGAGTAACCAGAGAGGTGCCGATAATATTAACCGAGAGAATGTCGTTCCACTCTGCAGGCGTTGCATCGACGCTACGAAAAATAAACCGAGCGGCGCAATTCACGAGGATCGTGACGGGACCAATTTTCTCCAAGATCGTAGCACACGCGGCTTTCACTGCGGCTTCATCGCTAATATTGACCGTTTGATGAAAAACACCGAGCGCGGATAGTTTTTTTGTATCGTCGGCTTTAAGATCGAATGAAGCCACGCGACAGCCTTCTTCAACGAGCCGCACGATGGACGCGTAACCGAGATCACCGAGCCCGCCGGTCACGAGCGCAATTTTTCCTTTTAGGCCTCTCATGGTAAAATGGCTACGGCGCGAATCGGAGAACCGTCGCGTCCGTGGAAGTTAAGCGGGAATCCCGCGAAGGTGAAACGCTCGGGCAATTGACTGAGGTTGGTAAGACCTTCCACAACGACGACCTCGGCATTAGCCGCGAGCAGGATGTGGTGAACCTCAAACCAGTCACGGCTCGGTGTGGGGGTATCCATGCCGAGTAAGCGTATTTTACGGGACACCAAATAACGCGCCGCGTCCTGCGTGAGGCTCGGGAAATCACTAAAGTAATTTTCCTGGCCAAACTGGCGATGCCAGCCCGTCTCATAGATGAGCTTCACACCGGGCTGCAGCTGGTGCTCGATTTTTTTAAAATCATCGACCGTGATTTCCTCGCGCGGGGCCTTGGGAATGCGCAGCAAAATAGTTTCCCCGTAAAACCAATCGAGCGGCATCTGATCGATAGTTTTTCCGCCATCGACGAAGTGCGACATCGCATCGAGGTGCGTGCCTTGATGCGTCGCCATACTCACGTGGGTCATGGCGTATTTGAGCGTCTGCGTCGTGCAGTGCGTCATGATACTCAACTTGGGGTCCATCGGGAAATTAGCCTGCCCGTGGATGAGCGGATGCGACAGATCGACGAATTTCATGGGGTGCGAAGAGTGACAGGAAAGAAGCGGGCGTTAACGACGTTGGCGAGCGCGCCGCCGCGCAAACCAGCGATCACTGCCTCAGCGCTTTTGCGCTGCAGTTCCGGCACGCTACCAGCGCTGTACCAAGCTGTGTGGGAGGTGAGTAACGCGCTGGGTGCGACGCGCAACGGATGATCAGGGGGTAAGGGCTCGGTTTCGTAAACATCAAGACCAGCGGCGCCCACCGTGCGCGCCGTGAGCGCGGCGGCGAGTGCGACGGTGTCGATCAAGGCTCCGCGCGCGGTGTTCACGATGATCGCATCGCGGCGCATGGTTGCGAGTGAGTCACGATTGAGAAAATGTCTCGTTTCATCGGTCAATGGGAGATGCAGCGAAAGAATACCCGCCTCGCGGAGTACTTCAGCCGCCCCGAGTCGCCGCACGCCGAGGGCGGCGAAACTGGCGTCGTCCACGAAGGGATCGTAAGCGGCGAGCTTGAAGCCGAAAACTTTCGCCCGGGCCAACACCGCACGCGCGATGCGGCCAAAGCCGGCGGTCGCAAACGTCAGGTCACGAAACGCCGCGAAAGGCGACGGTGGCATGATTTTCCACGTGCCCGCACGAACCGCGGCATCGGTTTGCGGAATCTGGCGCGCAAGCGCGAGGGCCAGCGCAAGCGTGTGATCAGCGACCTCGTCGATGCAGTAATCAGGGACATTGCAAACCGGGATGCCGCGTTCACCCGCAGCTTGCAGATCAACGCTGTCGACGCCGATACCATAGCGCACGATAACCTTGCAGTGATCGAGGGTCGCGATGAGTTCACGGCTGATACTCGCCCATTGTACGAGCAGCGCATCGGCATCGCGACAGAGCGGAATCAGCTCTGCGGGCGTCTTACATTGAGCAACGACGAGCTCGTGACCGGCCGCGGCGAAGAGCGCTCGCTCTTGATCGATCGAGGAAAAGCCATGGTCGGTGAGGACGATTTTCATAGATAAAAATTTACGGGGTAAAAACAGCTTTCAGGTCACTGTCGCCCGGAGCCAACATTCGATGAAACGCCGATACCGCTTGGTCGAGTGGTACTATTTCAGTCCACGAAGTCACATCGACGCGTCCACTGCGCATGAGCTCGAGCGCTTCCGAGAGTTCCTCAATTTTAGCGGCGTAAGTTCCGAAAATTTGTTTCTCCGGTAAGGTCACACCGTAGGAATCGAATTCCATCGCGTTTCCGTGTAGGCCAATCCAAACCGCCGCGCCACCAGGCCGGAGCGCGGCGAGCGAGAGACGTTTCGTTGCGGCTGAACCGGCGGCGTCGACGACTAGGTCGACGCCTTCGCCCTCCGTCCACGCGAGTGCGGCGGCGGCAACGTCTTCGTTTTTCGAAGAGACCACACGAGTGGCCCCGAGTTTTTGGGCCACGGCAAGACGGCCCATCGAAAGATCGCAGACCATGGTGCTTGCGCCCCGCATCGCCTGCAGCGCTTGTTGGCACATGAGACCGATCGGTCCGGCGCCGATGACGAGCGCGGTGCGCACCGGCAGATGACGCGTGAGATTAACGATGTGTACGCCGTTGCCGAGCGGCTCGGCCAGCGAAGCCGCTTGCGCGCTCAATTCCTCTGGCCACGGGATTAGCACCCGAGTCGGCACCCGGACGTATTCGGCAAAGGCACCGCCGCGGTGCATCCCGAAAATCTGGCGATCCGCGCACAGGTGAGTGTCACCGCGCGTGCACCGCACACAACGGCCGCAGGGAATTAGGGAATTGCTGACGCATTTGCGTCCAACGAGCGTCTCATCGCCCCCTGGTCCGACCGCGGCGATTGTCCCACAAAATTCGTGACCCATGACGAGCGGCGGCTGACGACGCGGGCTGTGGTTTTTAAAGGTCTCAAGTTCGCTGCCGCATAGTCCGCAAGCGGCGACATGTAACAGCACTTCGTCGGCCGCCGGTTCCGGGATGGGTAGGTCACGAATTTCGAGCTGATCAAAAGCGGGATAAAAAAGAGCTTTCACAAAAACGGAGGTGAAACGCAGACGATGCGGTTTACTTGGCAGACGTCATCTCGCGCAAAACTCGGTTGGCTAATACCCCAAGACCGATGCAAGCGGCGATCGTGAGCGTGATGCCGACCATCTTTACCCAGGATTGGCCCAAATTGTTAAGGTCGAGTTGTTCTAATTGCGCGGCGGCAAAGGTGGTGACGATGGTGCGAGGTAAAATACCCAAAAAGGTGCCCAGCGTGTACGTGCCGAGGGGCACGCGCGCCGCGGCGAGAGCGAAATTAGCCAACGCAAAAGGCGACATTGGCGGCACCCGCATCAACGTGACAACCAGGAGCGTACGGGCAAAATGTTTACCGACCAAAGCCTGATAAATCGCATGCCACTTGGGTCGTTCGCGAATAATTTCGAGCACGCGATCTCGGGCGATCCAGCGTGCCACCGCATAAGCGAGCAAAGAAGATACCGTGATCGTGACAATGGCGATCAACGAGCCTTTGCCGAAACCAAAAGCCCAACCCGCGAGGATAGCGCTCGCGTACGTCGGTACGAAAGAAACGCCCAACAAAAACCCGATGACTAAAAAATAAATCAACAACCCTACCCCATCGTGTGAACGCAGCCACGGGCCGAGTTGCGTCAATGACGCGATTAAAAATAGCGACCCCAGCGGCGGCCAAAACGATAACAAAATCGCGAACGGACCTGCGGCCCCGAGACGGCGCATGAGGCCGGGCTTGGTCGCGGGATCTGGTGGCGTGAGACGAGACATCGCGTTGCACGTTGGCAGGGTTTGGGCTCCTAGCAAGCGTTCGGCGCGCGGCTCACGCTTGCCTCGTGTTAAACCCCTACGTGTGATTTCCCCCATGGCAGCACCCCTCTCCGTCAAACTCGGTCAACCCAGCTGGCGTCTCAAAAACGGCGCGGTCGAAACTTTTGTCACCCGCAGCGCCGGCATGTTGGGACCAGCAACTTTTGCTTTAGGCAAAGGCCTTAAAGTTCAACCTTTCGCGGTAGCGCCGTGGCGCGACGAAAAACTACCGGCGGGTTCGCCCCCGCTGTTGCGTGCCTTGCGCGGGGATTTTTTCTGCGCGCCTTTCGGAGGCAACGGCACGAAGTGGCGTGGCGAACAGCACCCCCCGCACGGCGAATCAGCCAATGGGAATTGGGAGTTTATTGATGCTACGCAGACGCGCGAGGCGACTGCGCTGCACGTTCAACTCAAAACCAAAGTGCGCCGTGGCGTAATTGATAAACGCGTGAGTTTGCGGGCGGGCCATAACGCCATCTACATCGAACATACGCTGAGTGGTTTCACCGGTCCGCTGACGCTGGGAACGCATCCATGTTTGCAGATGCCTGGAGTCGAAGGAGACGCGCGAATTTCGGCTGGCGGGTGGGAATGGGGCCAAGTGACACCCGTGCCGTTTGAGGATCCTGCACTGGGCGGATATTCCGCGCTAAAAACCGGAGCGCGTTTTAAAAACCTCACCGCCGTACCTTTGGCCAATGGCGGCACAACAGACCTCACGCGTTACCCGGCACGCGCGGGCTTTGAAGATCTCGTGATGCTCATGGGTGCGCCGGGCCGCACGCTTGGCTGGAGCGCGGTGACGTTTCCCCAAGAGGGTTGGGTATTTCTCCAATTGAAAAATCCCGCGATCCTGCGCCACACGATTCTATGGCACTCAAACGGCGGCCGGCACTATGCGCCCTGGAACGGACGCCACCGCCACGTACTTGGGCTCGAGGAAACGACTTCGTATTTTCATTTCGGCCAAGCAGAGTCAGCGCAACCGAACGCGCTCTCCCGAGCTGGTTATCCGACAACGGTTAAGCTCTCGCCGAAAAAGCCGCTACGTGTGCCTCATGTTTTTGCCGTCGCAGCAATTCCGCGCGGATTCGATCTCGTGGCCGATGTCAGCGCGAAATCTGACGGGTCCGGTGTCGTGATCACCGCGGCCAACGGCCGGAAAATCTCACTCGCGCTCGATCTGGAATTTTTGCGCGGCGACGGCTGAAGTTTAAAGCGCCCAACTGCGATCGCCGGGCGTCAGTTTCACCGAACCGCAAAACGCGCCGGGAATCGGATCGTACCGCAACGCCTGCGTCGCGCCGGTTTCCGCGGTGAAATAGCCGAGCACGGTGAGTTCTTTGATGTGACGAAACGGATGCGGCGCAGCGACGGACTGGGCTTCGTACTCGGTCAACACGCGCTCGCGTTGTGCCACGTCGAGAGCGGGAAAATTTTTTCCGAAACGTTGTTGGCTCGACGCGGTGATATCGCTCAAGCCGCGACGCAACGTCGCCCGAGCTTCGGGCGGAAAACAATCGTTGGTTTGCGTAAAAATAAAACGTCCGATCGCGACCGCACCCGCGCCGGGCGAGGTGGCCGTTGAGGGAATGAGGGTATCGCCAATGAGCGTGAGCAGCGTTTCTTCGGCGGCATCCCAGCCGGTTGGAGCAGCGAGCGCGGCCCACGTGCGCGAGGGCAAACTAGCCCAAAGCGCAGCGGCTCCGGCGACGAGCGCAGTGTGGCGCAGGGCTTCCCGGCGGTTCATAGATTTCCTTTCTTCAACTCAGCCACGGCGTGTTGCGCGGCGCGGGCGGTGAGCGCCATAAACGTCAGCGAAGGGTTTTGCGTGCCAGTCGAAGTCATGCAGGCGCCGTCGGTGACAAAAACGTTCGAGCAGGCGTGGAGCTGATTCCAGCGATTGAGTAACGAGGCCTTAGAATCGCGACCCATGCGCACGCCACCCATCTCGTGGATGTCGAGACCGGGGTTTTGTTTGGAATCACGCGTCACGATTTTTTTTGCGCCGACGGCTTCAAGCATCTCTTGGCCGCGAGCGAAAAAATCCTTGAGGAGCCGTTCGTCATTGTCGTGGTAGCCGATCGAGGTGACGAGTTGCGGAATACCCCAGACGTCTTTTTGCGCGGTGGATAGGCGGACGTGGTTTTCTTTCCGCGGCACGGTTTCGCCCTGCATCATCATGGAAATACCCCACGGGCCGGGGCGCGTGATGCGTTCCTTGAAGGCGGCGCCGACGCCAGGCGTGCTGGCGCCGCTCTGCCAGCCGGCGCGTCCCGCGCCGAAAAATACCATGTAGCCGCGCTGAAAATCAGTTTCCTGTTTCCGCACGTTGCGGAAATTCGGCATCATGAGCTGGGTCGGACGCCGGCCTGAATAATAAGAATCTTCAAAGCCTTCGATGGAACCCGAGAGGCTACCGCGATAATTGTGAAACGCGATGTGATGCCCGAGTAGTCCGTGATCGTTGCCGAGGCCCGCGGGAAAACGCGCGGAGCGTGAATTAAGTAAAATGAGGTTGGTGTTGAGGCAGGCGGCGTTGACGAAGACGATGCGGGCGAAAAACTCCGTGCTCTGTTTCGTCACCGCGTCGATCACGCGCACGCCGCTCGCTCGGCCGGTGGCGTCATCGTAGAGAATGGATTCAACGACCGAGTGCGGACGTAGCGTGAGATTGCCCGTCGTCGCGGCGGCGGGGAGCGTGGCGGAGTTGGAACTGAAATACGCGCCAAACGGGCAACCGCGGTAGCAAAGATTGCGCGCCTGACATTTACCGCGGCCTTGCGCGAGGTGTTGGGGTTTTGGCGCCGTGAGATGCGCACAGCGACCTTGGATCACGTGCCGGTCGGCAAACGCGCCCATGATTTTGGCCTGCGCGTGTTTTTCGACGTCGTTCATTTCCCACGCGGGGAGAAATTCACCATCGGGCAACGTTTCGAGGCCGTCGTAATTCCCACTGATGCCGGCGAAGCGTTCGACGTGCGAATACCACGGGGCGAGTTCGTCGTAGGAGATAGGCCACTCGCCGAAGCCGTCGCGTGCTGGGCCTTCAAAATCAAAACGGCTCCAGCGCTGCGTTTGTCGGGCCCAGATAAGGGATTTGCCGCCAACTTGGTAGCCGCGGATCCAGTCGTAGGGTTTTTCCTGTTCGTAGGGGTGTTCGGCGTCTTTGACGAAGAAATGTGAGGTCGCCTCGTCGAAAGCGTAGCATTTTTTCGCGATGGGATTGGCTGTGACGATGTCGCGAGGTAACTTACCGCGATGCGGCAGATCCCACGGGTTTTTTAACGCCGTGGGATAATCGTCGCGGTGCTTTACGTCGCGACCGCGCTCGAGGACGAGTGTGCGCAGACCGCTTTCGCAGAGTTCCTTTGCCGCCCAACCGCCGCTGATACCGGAGCCGATGACGATAGCGTCAAATGTGTGCTCGCGGGCGCCGGGGGAAGTCGGGGAATTCGCCATTCGACGTGAAGTCGAAGTAACTCGGGGCAAATTATCAAGCAAAGCTCTATTTTAGACCCCCAACTCGAGTAGCTATGCGCCCACGTGAAAGACGCCATGCGTAGCTTCGTGGTTGAAAACCGCGTTTTTCAGGACCGTTAAAAATCCCTTGGATGCTTATAACTATCCTTGTCTTGACGGAAAAAAATCCTATTTTTCCCGTCAGAAACTAAGTGAAAAATAAATCTCAATCCATTGATATACAAGTTCGTAGCCAAATTTATGGCCACGGTAGGGGTTGGGTATTTACACCAAAGCATTTTCAAGGAATCGGGAGTGCAGCCGCCATTGAGTCTGCCCTACGCCGCTTCAAGCAAGCGGGCGTCATTCGCAAGCTTGCCCGGGGTCTTTATGATTATCCGGTGCAGCACCCCGTACTCGGTGCCGTTGCGCCTTCTGCCGACGCCGTCGCCCGCGCTTTGATGGGGCGCGATGCAATTCGCCTTCAACCCTCCGGGGCCTATGCCGCCAATGTGTTGGGCCTTTCCGAGCAAGTCCCATCCCGGATTGTTTTTTTGACCGATGGCCCCTCCCGGAAGGTGAAAATAGGTAAGCAGGAAATTATCCTCAAGCAGACTGTGCCGCGGAACGTGGCTGCGGCTGGGAGAAAAAGCGGCACACTGATCCAAGCGCTTCGTTATCTTGGACAGGATCAGGTGGACGATAGAATTTGCACTATTCTTCGAAGAAAAATTACCGATGAGGATCGCGCAGCTATTCGCCGAGATCTTCGTTATGCGCCCGCTTGGATTGCCGATCTTCTGCGTCCCTTCACTGAGTCCGCACTTAAGTCATGAATGCTTTTCTCAATCTCCCTATTAGCGAACGCCGACTGGCTTTTCAACAGGTTGAATCACAGATGGGCTTGCAGGCTTTCAGCGTGGAGAAAGATTTTTGGGTTTGTTGGGCACTAAGGGAGCTTTTCACAATGCCCGGCATCGGTGACCACCTCACGTTTAAGGGAGGAACATCGCTTTCGAAGGCATGGAAGCTGATCCAACGCTTCTCAGAGGACATCGACATCATCGTGGATAAAGAGGTGCTCGGATTTGGCGGCGATGCCTCACCGGATAAAGCTCCGAGCAACAAAAAGCGGAGAGATCGTTTGCAAAAGCTTATGGAGGCTTCTCGCAATTGGGTGCAGGGCACTTTGCAGCCCGCCCTCAATTTACGTTTACAATCCCTTTTCGGAGAAGCGGGCTGGCGACTCGAGGTCGATCCAGACATGCTGGACGGACAGTGTCTGCTATTCCACTATCCGTCCGTTTTTTCCTCCGAAATGGCCGGCTATGTGCGTCCGATTGTTAAGATCGAATTGGGGGCGCGTTCTGATGACTGGCCTCATGAAACAAAAGTCCTACAGCCCTACGTTATCGAGTTTTTCCCGACTTTCGATGCACACGCCGTCTTCTCGGTTCGGGTCCTTGCGGCTGAACGCACCTTCTGGGAGAAGGCCTGTCTGCTGCATGAGGAAACATTTCGCCCCGCCGGCAAGCCGCGCAAGATTCGTATGGCTCGGCATTATTATGATATTTGGTGCCTGCTGCGAGCTGGAGTAGGTGATCGCGCAATCGGGAATATAGCCTTATTCCAACGGGTCGCCGAGCATCGCGAGATATTCTTCGGTTTGTCTTGGGTGGATTATTCGACCCATAAACCTGGTTCATTCCGTCTCGTTCCATCCAAGGCCCACCTTGCTAATTGGCAAAGTGACTACGAGGAAATGATAGGGCCGATGTTCTTTGGTGATGTGCCGCAATTTGCCGAGATACTGGAACTCGCTGGTCAGTTTGAGAGGCGTTTCAACCAGCTGCGAATTGCACCTCTATAATTCAATGGGCGATTTCGATTTGGGGTCCTGCTGTAATTATATTAAGGATTTTTGTGATCGGTTCTGCTTTCTGGACATTTTGAAAATTTGATGGGTGTCGCGTGGGTTGCGCCATCTAGACAGCGCCCCGCCCGCGATCTCACCCTAGGTGCTTAGGACAAATACGATGAAGTGGCTCCATCGCCGCGAAAGTGGGCGATGGGTATAAAAACGCTGCAAATCGTGGGAGCTAAAATCGGATAAAAATGCGAAACCTAGCGACCAAACTCAGGCTGAAAACAACTTACTTTGCTTTCGCGAACATCGGATCGTTCGGGTTCCCGCCGGAGAGGAGGTAAGCGACGAGATCTTTGAGTTCGTCGGGGTTAAGCGCGTTAGCAAGGCCGGCGGGCATCATCGAAATCGGATACGGTTTACGCGAACGCACTTTTGCGATTTCGGGACGAGCCAGTTCGTCGGGGGCAAAAGGATTAGTCATGACGGAATAGCGGTTGCTATCTTCGGCGACGACACGGCCGATGATCACTTCGCCGTCGGCCATGGTGAGTTGTTCGGTGCCGTATTGGTCGCTGATGACCTTGGAAGGCTCGATGATGTTTTCGAGAAGATCTTTAACGCTGTAACGGTTGCCCGCGCCGGAGATGTCGGGACCGATGCCGGCGCCCTCACCGTTGAAACGATGACAGAAAATGCACGCGGTGGCGGAGAACATGGCTTTGCCTTGAGCGAAGTCACGGCCGGTGAGTTTGGCAGGGAATAGCGCGGCGGCGCTTTCTACGGTGTAGGTTTGGCCCGGCCCTTTGGGGCTGACGGCGCCTGCGACAATTGAGTGAACCGGAACTTTGGAGAGATCGTCGAATTTTTGGCGTTCGAGCGGGTCGGGGATTTTCGCGAGAGACTCGTTGCGAATGTTGCGCAGGAAGCCGGTGAAGCTGGCGCCGCCTTTCCATTCGGACGTGCGTGGAAACCAAGCAAAAAACTGCGTGCGCAGTTCGGGCGTCCAGCCAACCGTAGCGTGACGCAGAGCGTAGGCGTAAGCGATTTGTTGGCGATCGGAGCGGGCGTCGGTAACGTTTTGCACCGTGCGACCATAACCGTCGTTGCGGGCGAGAAGCGCGCGGCTAGCGATTTCTTCTGGGGCCGTACCGGGATTTTCAGCGATGCTAAGCAGGGGAACGATCTTGGCGACAACCGTCGGGGAATCGAGAAAGATGAGGAGTGAAGCGAGTTCACGATTCACGAGCGAGTCGGTCGCAGGGAACAACGGATCGAGCAACGCCGCGACGCGGGCGCACGTGGCGGCGTCGGGTTTTCCCATGCGGGTAAACGTGAGTTGCCAGGCGCGGAGCAGCGGGAGGCGAATCTCAGCGGGTTGTTGTGTGTAATCGAGCCGGGTGAGCGCGTCGATGATCTGCGGTTGGAAATGTTTCTCGCCGACGCGCGCGAGCGCGATGAGCGCTTCAATAGCAGCCTGCGGATTTTTTTCTTTGAGGGCGCGTTCCGTCCAGTTGGCGGGAAGTTGACGCTCAATGGCGGCGCGAGCAGCGAAACGGATGAAGCGGTCGGGGCTTGCGAGGTGCGGCCACGCGATCGCGATGGCTTCGGGGCCGGTGCCTTCAGCGTGAAGGGCTTCTAGGCGGCGGCGGAGTTGAGCCTGGGGCGTGGGCGGAAGCGCCGCGACGGGCGCGGTGTTTTCCGTGCCGGTATAAGTAACGCGATAGAGCGCGGATTGAGTGCGACGACCACCAACGGCGAAATACATCGAACCGTCGCCGGGATGAATCACCAGGTCGGTGAGTGGAAGCGGTTTGCCGGCGACGAATTCTTCTTTTTCTGCGGTGAACGAAGCGCCGTCAGCCTTGAGGTGCATCGCGTAGAGCGTGCCATAGGTCCAATCGGCGGCGAAGAAGGCGCGTTGGTATTTAGCGGGGAATTTAGCCCCCGTGCCGAAAACGGTGCCCGTGGGTGAACCCGGGCCGACATCGATGACCGCGGGTAAACTGTCGGCGTAGTAGGCGGGCCAACGACCCGCGCCGCTACGCCAGCCGTAATCACCGGCGTCGACGACGTGGTTGATCCGTGTGGGAATGTACCAGGGTGAACCTTGATCCCATTCCATATCGGAATCGTAGGTGAAGAGTTCGCCGTTCTGGTCGAAGGCGATATCGAACTGATTACGGAAACCGAGGGCGAAGAGCTCGACGGTTTTGCCCTCAGGGTCCATGCGGCCGACGTATCCGCCGGGGGCGTATTTACCTTTGGCGTGACCGCGGGCATCCCACATGCGCGGCAGGAGATGGTCTTCATCCCAGCGGACGGGGCGGGATTTGTTTAAGTTGGTGGGTAGATCGGTGTGGTTACCGTTGACGAAGTAGATCGATTTGCCGTCGGGCGTAAGCGTGAGAGAATGCGGCCCGTGTTCGCCGCCGAGGCTCTTCATCTCGCGCAGGAATTTAACTTCGTCGAACTGGTCGTCGCCGTCGGTGTCACGCATGCGCCAAATACCGCGGCGATTGGGAACCTCATCGACCATGACGTAGAGGCTGTCGAAAGCGTAGAGCAGACCGTGTGCACCGATGGAGGGCGGCAGGCCATTGGCGCCTTTGCCTTTTTTCGGTGGTGGCGGGAGCGGTTCGGAGTCGGCGCCAAGGACCGCCTCAGGTAAGGTGATGGCGAGTTTCTCGACCTTGGTGCCCTCGGTGCTGCCAAGTGGGGGCAAAGTAAGCCGGTAGATCGCGCCGTATTGGTCGCCGGCATAAATGCGTCCTTTAGGGTCAACCGTGAGCGCGACCCACGAGCCCTGATCTTCTTTGGGTACGGTGTAGATCAACTCGACCTTGAAGCCGGGGGCAACTTGAAGATCCGCGGGCGCGGAGACGACCTCAGCGGGCGAAGTTTTTTTGGCGGCGGGCTTAGCGGTCTGCGCGTAAAGACCGGGAAGAATCAAGAGGAGGGCGACGACAGCGAGAGGGCGACGGGGCATGGTAAAAATTCCGAGAATCACCGATCTCGGAGGCGGGCTAAGGTGGAGACGAAAAAGGGCCAACGGCTGATTACGGCAGGGTTTTAAGCTGCACGTTTTTGAACTCGATGGTCATGGGTTGACCGGCGTGAAGCTGGAGCGCGAGCACGCCCGAGGCGGCGCCAAGGGTGGCATCGGTGTCGGTGACATCAGCCGTGAGTTTGCCGTTGAGATAATGGCGGAGGTGATTGCCCTCGGCGATGATCACGAGCTCGTTCCAACCGCCGACTTTAAAGGCCGCGAGGATATCGGCCTTGGGGGTGGCGCCGGGGAGTTTTTCGACATCGGTTTTGGGTTTCTTGGCGCCGGGTTTTTTGGGGTCATCGACTTGGGTCGTGGCGCCGATTTTGATTTTTTCGCCAGGCGCCATGAGGATGCCACGGCCCTTTTCTTCGTAGAGCATGCCGGCGTAGCCGCCCGTCAGATCGATGTCGGCTTGATAGCCACCGACGACAAAGCCCGCGGCATCGACCACGCGGCTACGGTACTGAATGCCGGAGTTGCCGAAATTTTTATCATTTTGCGCGGTGAGGCGAAAAGAGGTGCGGAGTTCGAAGTTGGCGAGTTTACCGGCTTGCCAGATTAGGAAGGTGTTTCCTTTGGTGGGTTTTTCGAGGGTGGTCTGACCGACGATACACCCGTCGTGAACGGACCAAAGGGCCTTGTTGCCATCCCAGCCGGTGAGGTCCTGGCCGTTGAAGATCGATTTGAAGCCGGCATCCGAGGCGAGGGCGAACGGAGCGAGGGCGATAAACGCGAGTGGAGCGAGGCGAGAGCGGAGGGATTTCATGGGATGCGGTTGAGGATGACGGAGGTGGCGGCGAGAGGTTTCGTGAGACGAGGATCGCAGAGTTCGAGCTGAGTGACGGCTGGACGCGCAGCGGGGGCGGCAGCGGGATTGGCCTTGAGGTAAGCGTCGACGTCTTTGGTGACGACGATCTGACCGTACATCAGCGCCCAGTGGCCGGAGAAGGTGCAGATGAATTCATAAACCCCCTCAGTGCGGGGAGCGGTGATTTTGAGTGTCTCGGCCTGGCCGGCCTCAAGCATCTTGGTGGCCGCGATGATTTCTTTGTCTTCGCCCACGTAAGCGCGGCCTGAGCGATCGGTATGGCCAGCGGGAAGTTCCATCGCCGCCAAGCCGACTTTCTGACGGGCGCCGGGTTGCACGACGACAACGTTGTGCGGCATGACGTCGGCATTTTCGAAGATAAGCTCAAAGGCTTTACCGGCTTGAACAACGATGCGCTGGGTGTCGTAACGCATTTCCTCGGCCACGGTGCGAACGACGTAAACGGCGACGCGCAAGCTAGCGAGCGTGTCGCGCAGGGGTTCGGCCTCGGCGTTGGGCAACGCATCCACAAGCTGGCTAGCAACACCGATGGTCTCGATGTAATCGCGACCGGTGCGCTCGCTAGGATGAGCTTTGGAGGCCCAAGCAATGAGGTCGCGCGCCACAGTGGAAACCGCGGCGGCTGGCCAGGTATCGCGCGGGAGCGCGCGAAGGCTTTGGGCCGCGGTCGGAATTTGATAACCGCGGGCGATCATGCCGCCGATGGCGGTGAAGACGGCGGCGGGTTCGCGACGCGTGCTGACCGCGGAACGAATCGCATCACGTTGAATCGCCATCACGGTACCGTCGGGACCGGGGATATCGGTGATGCTCGCGGCGAGAAGTGGCATCACTAGATCGTAAGCGGTGGCGCGCAAGTTGGCATCGGGAATGAGAGGAATGCCGGCCAGAAAGCTGGCTTGAGAAAGCGGGGATTTGAGCGCCTCGGACCACAGTGCGGTGAGTGAGCCATCGATAACCGAGAGTGCGGCCCAGGCATAGATGCGGCTTTCGGCGACGTTATTAAGTGCTAGTTTTAACAGCGCGGCGCGTTGCACGCGGAGATCTTCGACGGGTTGCGCGAGCAGAAGACGACCCACGGCTTTGACGTCGACCTCGGCGGGCGAGTCGATGGTGGCGAGGAGCAGTGAGAGGCGCGTGGTGCGACGAGCTTCGGCGAGGGCAACGAGCGACTCAGCGCGGGCGGCGTCAGGCACCCCTTTACGGCTAAGGATCGCTTCGTGCACGTCAGGCGAACGCGGCATTTTGAGCAGGTCGGGAACTTTGAGCGTGCGCAGGAGGTAACGCACCGCGGCCGGATCGCCGCCGGCAATCGAAGAGCCATCGCCGATACTCTTAGCCCAGAACGGGCGAAGTTGGCGGAGGGTTTCACCGATGACGTAATCGAGGTAATATTCGATGGGGAGCTTGGTCGCGGCGAGGGCGACCTCAGCGGCGGCCGCTTCAGGGAAAAAGCTGGCAGCGCGCACGGCGTGCAGACGCACGCGGGCGTTTTCATCGGAGGCTTTGAGACGGAGCAGTGAAAGCGCCTCGGGCACGCGATCGCGCCAATATGCGATTACGCGGGTGGCGGCGGCGCGGGCATCAGCGTTCGGGGAATTAAGCACGCGCGCGAGCAGATCGAGATCAACGACGTTGTGCCACTGGTGCAGCCAGAGGGCTTCCGTAAGGTTGTGTTGATAATCGGGGCTCTGCGCGTCGAGCGCCGCAATCCAAGTTTTAGTGGCGGCGATAACCTTTGCGGTGTCGTGTTTGCCGAGCTCTATTTTGGCGAGGTTACGGATCTGGTTTTCGGGACGCTTGAGCAATTCAAGCAGCGCGGGAATCGGTTCGCCGTCGATTTTGGGCGCGACCGCGAGCGGACGTCCCTCGTAGGTGACGCGATAGATGCGGCCGTGGACGTGATCGCGATTGGAATCGCGGAGGTGGCTTTGGAGGTGGCCAATAAGGGGATTGTGCCAGTCGATGATGTAGATGGCGCCGTCCGGTCCGACGGAGGTGTCGATGGGGCGGAAGTTCTTATCGGTCGAAGACAGCAGATCGCTCTGGCGGATGCCTTTGATCCCGGCACCGTCGTCCTCGAGTTTTACCCGGAAGATACCTTGGAAGCCGATGACGTTGGGATTAAGATAATTCCCCCAATATTCTTCGGGAAAGTGAGTGCTCGTGATGATCGTGCTGCCAGCGGAGGGACGCGAGGGGCGTTCCCAGATCTGTTTTAGTTTCGGGTGTTTCTCTGGGTAATCGATGCGGCCACTGAAAGCGGCGCCGAAGTAGGTGTTGTTGCCGGTGGCATCCGTGATGATGTCGTTGCCCCAGTAATCGAAGGCGCGACCATGCGGATTCGCGAAGCCGTAGGCGGCGTAAGTCTCGAATTTGCCGGTGTTGGGTTCGAAGCGGTAAATGGCGCCGTCGATATTGCGCACGGGGCCGACCGCGGTCTCGACTTGGGAGCGATGGAACACGCCGTCGCTGAGCAAAATCGCCCCGCCGGGTTCATAAACGAGAGAATTGGCGGTGTGGTGGGAGTCGGCAGAATCCAGACCCATGAGCACACGTTCTTTAGTATCGGCCTTACCGTCGCCGTCGGTGTCGCGAACAAACCACAGGCTCGGGGCCTGCATGACAAGGAGCCCGTCTTTGTAGAACTGAAAGCCGGTGGGGCAGTTTAGATTGTCGAGAAAGTGCGTGCACTTGTCGGCTTTGCCGTCGTGGTCGGTGTCTTCGAAAATGAGGATGCTATCGCCAAGCTTGGAGGTGGGCGTGCGCTCGGGATAATTTGGCCAGACGGAGACCCAGAGACGGCCCTTGGTGTCCCAGGCCATCTGGACGGCTTTGGCGAGTTCGGGGAATTCTTTTTCGCTAGCGAAGACATTCACCTTCAAGCCGGGGGCGAGGGTCATTTTACTGATAGCCGCTTCGGCGCTAAGAAACTCGTATGTACCGTCGGGGTTGGTGCCGGGTTTATTGGTGCCGAAAGGCGTGACCATCGGAACAGAAAGCAACTCAGGCGGGGTCGTGTCGCCTTTAGCGGCGGCCCAAAGAAGGCGATCGCGGTTGGCGGTGATGACGTCGCGCTGCGTCATTTCCTCCTGCATGATTTGGTAATTAGTAATTTTGGGCTGATCTTTAACCGATTCGTAAGCAATCTTGGAGCGGTCGCCATAAACGTTGTACCCGTCGACGGTACGGTAGCGATTGTGCCACTCTTGGTTTTTTGCGTTCACGGCGGCCTGCAACTTGGCGAAGTCGCCTGTGGGCGCGGATTCACCGAAAAGCGTCTGGAACATCACCGGGGCGAAAGCTGCGTCGCCACCTTGATTAAGGTGCACGCCGTTGATCGTGAGAGGTTGTCCGGCCTTGGCTGCGTCCGCGTAAAGTTTCTGTGATGGAGCGTAAAGATCGACGAAAGTCACTCCCGCGCGGTCGCCTGCGACTTCTGCCATGGCCTGCGCGTACATAGCGAGATTGCGATTATTGGTGGGCGGAACCACGAAATTTTTATCGGGGAGGGTTTCGTTAGCGATGGGGGAAAACAGAACGATCTGCGGTGGGCCGCGCGTGCCGTAGGTTTTGGCGCGGGTTTCGCGCAAGAAGGCATCAAGATCGGATTTGAATTTAGCGACGCCTTCGGGGCCGGCGAAGGATTCGTTGAAACCGAAGAAGGCGAAGATCACATCAGCGCCGACGCGTGTGAGCCATTCATCGGGCGTGCCGAAATCTTTGGAGCGAGCACGAGCGGTGAGTTCATCGCCGGTGACCGCGAGGTTACGCACGACGATTTCGTGCTTTGGATATTTTGCGTGGATGAGGGTTTCGAACGCGCCAAAGTGCTGCATGCGGTCACCGAGGGCGTTGCCGATAATGGCGATTTTGGTGCCGGGGTTGAGCGCGATGGGCGCGTTGATTGCAGCGGGAATCGCGGCGGCTTTGGGCGCAGGCGCTGCTTTAGGGGGCTTGGGCGGCACGGTGCCACCGACGGGAAGTACTTTGCCGAGTGCGTGATCGGCGGGCGTGATACCGGTGCGGTAGCCGTCGAAGCCATACATGCGGGGCGCATAACTATCAAATGGAGTGACCTCAGCTTTAGCTGGGACGTCGAGGCCGGCGGCCCAATAGGTGGCGTTAACGATGAGACGGCGGAGGGACTCATTTTCTAAATCGGTGGCGGCACCCAGCGTCGTGGTAAATATTTTCGCGGTAAGGCCGGACTCGGTTTTGTGGAGGCGCGTCCAGACGACGGGCATCGCGGGAGCGTTAACGGGTTGCTCCACTTTAGCGGCGGTTTTTTTGACGTAATCCGCAGACGCGTCGCTAGGACTCATGCCTTTGAGGACGAGGCCGCGGACGAGGATTTTCGCGTCGGCGGGTGGCGCAGCTTCGTAGACATCGGAGTTGCCAAAAAGTTCGGTGACCCCGCGTAGAAGCGGATCAGAAGCGGCAGCCGATTCGATGACGCCGCGGGTGGCTTCGACTTTGTGTTTACCCCAATGAGTCACCCAGGTCTCGCCGAGGACTTGTTTGCCAAACCCACCGGTGGTGGCGGGAGAAATTTTGTTATTCCACGAATAGGCAGACCACGGACTGCCGGCAGGAAAATTAAAAGCGTGGGTCGAGGTGCGAAGCGCGATGATGGGAACGCCGCGGCGGTGGGCGGCATCGAAACGCTTCATGGCCTCCTCGGGCCAAGCACGGAAACGCAGCGCCATGATAATGATGTCCGCGGTGTCGAGAGCTTCTGAGCCGGGCAGTGATTTAGCGTTGTTGGGATTGATCGTGCCATCGGCGTCGAGGGCGAAGAGGACGGTGGTTTTAAAGCCGTGCCGTTGGCTGAGAATTTTCGCCAGCATCGGCAGCGCTTCTTCGCTGCGATATTCTTCGTCACCTGAGAGCAAGACGATGTGCTTGCCCTTGGCGGCTACGCCGGCCGCGTGTTCGAGGACAAGCGTGGTGGGCGCAGCGGCGGCCGCGAAGGTGAAGCACGAGGCGAGCAAAACGAAGGGGCGAAGAAAGTGGCGCAGATTCATAAAGAGGAAAAAATTAGGCGATGGGGTAACCGGCGGCGGCGATTTCGCGCCGGAGAAATGTGTAGCCGGATTCAGCGATTTCCCAGGCTGGAGAAAATTCACGCCAAACGTTGATAGCGTTGGCGAAGGCGGGGTCGGAGCGACTGAAGGCTTCGATTGTCATCCAGCCGTCGTAGCCGACCTCGCGGAGCGTGGTGAGGTTTTCGCGGAAGTTGATATGGCCGGAGCCGGGAGTGCCGCGGTCGTTTTCGCTAAGATGCACGTGAGCGAGAACCGGAGCGATGGTGCGAATGGCGCCAGCGAAGGTTTTTTCCTCGGTGTTGGCGTGGTGCGTGTCGTACATGGCGCGCACATTGGGGTGATCCGTGAGTTCGATCAGCATACGCAGCTGCGCCATGGTATTGCAGAGGTAACACTCGAAGCGGTTGAGCGCTTCAGGGCAGAGGATGACGCCGGCTTGTTTGGCGTAGTCGCCAGCGGCGCGGAGAATCTCGGCGCTACGTTTGTATTCGTCGGGGTTGATGTCGGCGCGCGTGAACGTGGCGAAGGCGGAATGGAATGGGCCGCAGAGTAATTTCGCGCCGCAATCCACGGTGCGGTCGATGTTCCATTTGATGGCATCGAGGCCCTTGGCGCGGATGCTGGCATCTGGGCTAGCAGGATTTGCGTCTGCGCCGACGATGGTGACACAGGTGACGCCGAGGTTTAAATCGGCGAGGAGTTGTTTGAGACGTTTGTAAGCGGCGGGATCTTGAGCGCCGTTGCAAATCTCGATGCCGTCGTAACCAATTTTTTTAAGGCGCTCAATGTGCGGGAAAAAATCGTCGGAGATCGACGCGGTCCAGGCGAGGAGGTTGAAACCGAGTTTAGGCATAAGAGAAAAGCGAGAGGGGGAGATGGGGCGCAAAAGTCGGCGGCGCCGTCAGAGTTTGTGAGACTAAAAAAGAGGGGGCGGGCCCGACTGGGCCCGCCCCACCCTGCGATAAATCAGACTTGTTTCACCTTGGCCCAACGGCCGGTGGCAGCAGACTTGAGCACCGCGTCGGTAACGTAATCGGTGGCGAGGCCGTCCTTGAAGTTTGGCGTGCAGCCCTTGCCGCTTTCGAGGCCGCGGATGAACTCAACCATCGCGTGCACAAAGCTGTGTTCGTAGCCGAGTTGAAGGCCGGGGACCCACCAATTGCCGCAGTAAGGATGGTCGCCGTCGGAGACGTGAATACTCTTCCAGCCGCGCTCGGGACCGTTGTCGGTGTAATCGAAAACTTGGAGACGATGCAGGTCGTGCAAATCCCATTTGAGGGACATGTTTTCGCCGTTCACTTCGAACGTGTAGAGGGCTTTGTGGCCGCGGGCGTAACGGGTGGATTCGAAGAGACCAAGCGAGCCGTTGTTGAAATGGCAGTGGAAAAGGCAGGCGTCATCAATGCCTACTTTTTGAACTTTGCCGGTGAGGCTGTGTTTACGCTCTTTGACGAAGGTCTCGGTCATGGCGCTGACATCTTTGATGCCGCCGTTGAGCCAGAGCGCGGTATCAATGCAGTGTGCGAGTAGATCGCCGGTGACGCCGGAACCGGCCACATTGACATCGAGGCGCCAGAGACCGGTGCCGCCCTGCGGGAGCTCAGGATTGATGGTCCAATCTTGCAGGAAGTTGGCGCGGTAGTGAAACACGCGACCGAGTTTGCCAGCGTCGATGAACTGCTTGGCGAGAACGACCGCGGGGCAACGGCGGTAGTTATACCACACCATATTAGCGACGCCGGCTTTCTCGACGGCCTTGAGCATTTTCTCGGCTTCTTTGCCATTACGGCCGAGGGGTTTTTCGCAGAGGATCATTTTGCCGGCTTTGGCGGCGGCGATGACTTGCTCGGCGTGGAGGTTATTGGGGGTGGCGATGTCGACGACGTCGATATCGTCGCGGGCGATCAGTTTTTTCCAATCCGTCTCGATGGATTTATAGCCCCACTTGGCGGCGAATTCTTTCACCTTGGCTTCGTCGCGCCCGCAGACGGCCTGCGGAATGACTTCGTAGGTGGAGGGGAAAAAATGGTTAACTTGGTGAAAGGCGTTGCTGTGAGCGCGGCCCATGAAGCTGTAACCGATGAGACCGACGCGGAGTTGTTTTTTGGCCATGGAATTTGAAAACGTTTTAAGGTTAAAAAATAAAACCGGGTGAAACTCAGCCGACCCAACCGTGGTTTTTGCGGACCTCGATCATGGCGGCGAGAATATCGTTCCAGGTCTGCTGTTTCATCATGACCTCGTTGGGGAACATGCAACCGTCCCAGCAGATGTGTTTGATTTTCTTGGTGACCTTGCCCTTGCCGTCGCGCAGCCAGTAACCGGAGTCACGCGGGATGTTAAGTTTACCCTTTGGATCGGTGGCGAGGCAGTGGCGACCGGTCTTTTCGTGTGAGCCTGAGCCGAAGACGGTGCCGTCGTTTTGCGCGACGTGGAAATCGATCGTCCATGGGCGAAGCGCGGCGGTGAGTTTGACCATGGCTTTGTGAAACTCGGCGGGTTCCCAGTGGTAATTTTTGGGAACGATACGGTGAGCTTCGGCGTTTTCGCCGAGCGTGTAGAGCAGCGTGTGGGACATATCGGCTTGGAAGCCGACAACTTTGGGCATGTTCACGGCCTCGAGGAGGTTCACCATGTTCTTCCAGCTATGCATGCCGCCCCAGCAAATTTCGCCTTCGGCCGCGAGGCGTTCACCGGCGTCTTTAGCAATCTTGCCGGCTTCGCGGAAAGACTGAGCGATGAGTTTGGTCACGCCCTTAGGATCGGCATCCCAGGTTTTGACGCTGGTGGCACTGTCGATGCGGACGACGCCGTAGGGGCGCACGCCGAGATCGCGGAGTTTTTTGGCGATGCGGACGGCTTTGCGGACGTGGTTTACCCAGTTGGCGCGCGCCGTGGCGTCACCCCCAGCGGCGGCATCGAACCAGACGGGAGCGACGACGGAGCCGACGACGAGGCCCTTGGATTTGATCTTGGCCGCAAGGGCTTTGATGCCGTCATCGGAGATATCGATGTCGGTGTGCGGATTGTACAAGAACAGGTCGATACCGTCGAACTTAACGCCACCGACTTCGGCTTTGGCGGTCATATCGAGCATCGTGTCGAGATCGATGAACGGCTCGGCGCCGGGGCTACCTTTGCCGACGAGACCGGGCCAGGCAGCGTTATGGAGTTTAGGGAAGTTATTTTCAGCCATGGGGAGGAGGGGATTTATTGGTGAATGTGGGGGTGGGAGTAAAAAACCGGCGGTGGAAAACGACGGTTTTTAGTTAGAATTTGTTTTTGCGGTAGGCGCCCATTTTGGGGGCGTCGGGATTCACTTCGGGGCCGAAGTAGCGCAAGCAAACCAGCGGCTCGGTGCTGCTGGTATTTTCGAAGGTAACGCCGGCTTTGGCGCCGTCTTCCGTACAGAAATACTCGTCTTCGGTGAGTTCGTGGAAACGGATGAGCTTCGGGCTAACGAGCGGTTCGCCGTTAATCTTGCCGGAGCCTTGGACGCAGATCAGGCCGTAAGCGCCGGTGTCCTTAACGGTGCACTTGGTGCCAGGGTCGATGGTGATTTCCTTGGCGGTGAAGCACTGTGCGCCGTCGACTTTGCCGTAGACAATCCAGCGATCGACGTAGCCCTCGCTGCGGGTGTCGGCGACGGGGACTGGCTCGAGGTAGTGGTTGTCCTTAAAGTTTGGGTCGACGTTTTTGTCCCAATCGAGCTGGTCGACAATGAAATCGATGTCTTGGTGTTTGGATTTGGGCATGTCTTTGACCAGAAGCGACCACGGTACTTCGCGGCCCTCGACGAGGTTTTGATACATGCCGAAAACGTCGCTGCCCCATTGCGGCTCGTAGGTGCACAGCGAGCCGGGCGCGTGGAGGATGCAAGGGTCGATGAGCCAGCCGGTGCCGGGTTTGAGGCGGTAGGCTTTGGAGAGATCAAGGATGCCGTTGTCGCCCTTGTTCCATTTGGCGATGCAATCACGCACCTGGGCCTTGGTCGTACCGGGCTCGAGGCCCATGAATGTGTAGGGGAAATTGTTACCGACGTTATTGTGCTGCGGCGGGAAGTAGTAGGACTCGGGTTTACCTTCTTGGCCGACGAGTTTGGCCTGGGCGGCGCTTTGATGCATGTGGTGGGGGATAGGTCCCATGTTATCGAAAAACTTCGAGTAGACGGGCCACTTGCCGTATTTTTTCCAGATGGCTTTTCCGACCAGCGTGGCGCCGGTGTCTTCGACGGCTTGCGCAAGCGTGAGGCGGCGGTTGCCGATCACTACGTAGCTCAAACCTTCATCAGCGGCGCGGCCTTCGTTGGCGGTGACGGTGGTGGAGGCGAACCAACGCTCGTCGATGCCGCCGCGGTTCAAACCATAAGCGTAGGTGTCATCAGGATGCAGCTTGATGCGCAGGCCGGGCTGAAGGAACGAGCGCGGGACCCAAGCGGGTGCGAGGCGCAACAAACCGCCAGTGCGGGAAAGCTCGGCCTCGACGAGGCTTTGCGTGGATTTTTTAACGATCTTCAGATCGAGGACGGAGGGGATAGACATGGGAGAAAAATGGTTTTTAGGTAAAAATTTAAGAACCGAAAAAAACTGGGAGGGGGGGATCTAAGCCTTACGGGGTGCGTTGTTGGATGAAGGCGAAAACGCCACGTTTGTTGGCAACGGCGACATCGGGGCGACCGTCGTTATTTAAATCCGTAACGATAAACTGCGTGCCTACGCCGGAATCATTGTCGATGAGGTGGGGCGTGTAGGTAACCGCTTTAGTGAGTGGGTCGCGCGTGAGCTTGAACCAATAGATGACGGCGGCGGCGTTGGGCTCGGGATCGCCTTTGGGACCGTGCGCCCAGTAGCGCTTGCCGGTGACAACATCGAGGAGCCCATCACCATCAACATCAGCGAGCGCGGTGGCGTGCGGTTGGGAAAATTGGACATCGCCGAGTTTTTGAGTGGGGTCGCGGCTAAGGATGGCGTGTTCGCGCCACGTGGGCTCAGTGGCCCCGGCGGCAGGGGCTAGCTGCTCGAACCAGCTGACGCCATATTTATGAGCTTCGATGCTGGTGATGACATCGGCGCGGCCATCGGCGTTGACGTCGTAAACATACATTTGTGCCCCGCCACGGCCGAAATCGGTAGGGTGGAATTTCCACTCAGGATCACCGGCTAGGGCGGCGGGTTGCTCCCACCAGCCGTTGTAAGAGAGCAGATCGGCGCGGCCATCAGCGTTGATGTCGCCCGCGCCGATGCCGTGCGTGTAACGTTGCCATTCTCCCTCAGGAGAAATCGGGTGAAAGGTCCACGGCGCCGCCGGGTTCGAAGGATTGCGCGTCGCGTAGCCGAGTTTTTTACCACTCGCGAAAATCAAGGCTTCGGGCTGACCAGCGATGAGTTTTACAAAGTGCGGCGACTCGGTGCCGATGAACGGATAAATCAAATGCCGCGGCCAATCGCCGCCGGCGGCGCCGGGGTTTTTGAGCCAATGCGCGGGGCGACCGGGCCAGCCGATCTGAATGGCGTCGGGCAAACCGTCGCCATCGATATCGGTCGCGTCGGCGATGAAGGCGTTGGAATAGCTTTCTTTATCGAAAGCATGCGGAGCGGCGATTTCGGTGCGCTTGGTAAAAGCGGGGCCTTCAAACCAGAATGGGCCAGCGACGAGGTCGGGTTTACCATCGTGGTTAAAATCAGCCGCCGCAATACTCTCCGCGTAAAAACGCTGATCGAGAACTTGGCGTTTAAAAGAAATCGTTTCAGCCAGCGCTGCGGAGACCACGAAGCCCCCAACAGCAACAGCCAACAGCAAGCGTGGGGACAAATTCATGGTCATGGGGGTTGGGAGCGCGGGGGGATCGGACCAAAAGGGGACTACGGCACGATGACCCTACCGCTCAGACGAACAAACGAATAGAAAGGCTGCGACAAGTTTTTGTGTAAAAACGTCACTCGATCAACCATGGCAACTAGGCCGGCCCAAGCGCCACGGGGCCGCTCAACGCTGATAACGCGCGCGGTATTCACGGGGGGTGTCGCCCATGATGCGGCGAAACTCCTTCGCGAAATGACTCTGATCGGCAAAACCGAAGGCGCTGGCGACCTCGGCGAGTGATTTTTTGGAAAACACCAAAGCGCTGCAGCTCATGCGCACGCGCATCAAGCGCACGTAATCGTGCGGCGAACTTTGATACGTGGCGCGAAACTGACGCTCGAACGCGCGAACCGAGAGCCCGCAGGCTTTTGCTAGCTCTTGATTAGTAATGTTTTCAGCAAAATTTTGACTCACGAAGCGAATCGCCTCGCTCAGGGGTGAATCCGCGGGGGTGCGCTTGCCTTGGGCGGGGAGCGGACGCGTAACGCCAGCGGTCCCGACGACGTTGCCGCGGGCATCGTGCAGGGGTATTTTCGAGGTCACGCACCAGCGCGCGGTGTGGTCAAAACGGCCGACAAGTTCGACCCGTGATAGGATTCGCTCCCCGCGGAGCACGCGCTCGTCATCGATACGGTATTGGTTGGCAAGTGCCTCGCCGCAAAGATCGTAATCGTTGTGCCCGATAACTTCTTCGCGAGTTTTCAGGCCGAAATTGAGGATAAAAGAGACGCTCACCCATTGGTAAGTGCCGGCGACGTCTTTCATCCAAAGCGGCAGATCCTCGAGGTAATCAAATAGCTCGATCACTTCCGGCGCCGACGCTCCGATCCGCAACAAACCGTTACGGAGTGTGGAATCGACGAGGACGCGTTTCATGCCCCCTAAAACACCATGAATTTTGCCCGGCGCAAGCGCTGGAATAGCGCATTGTGACACGATCCGCTTTTGACGCCAGCCGCCAAGCGCCTTTGGTGAGGACATGTCTGGGCTCACGTTCATCCCCCCCTCCCCTGCTGAACTCGATTTGGAAGCCGAGCGCTTGCTAAAAGCGCTGCTCCACGTCGAATGCGACCCACGCGGGAAAAAATGGAACTACCAAACCTGCTTCGAAATTGCCCCGCTTACCCTTGAGATTAACCACCTTAAAAAGGAAAAAGACGCCGTCCTGCTGACCCATTCTTACGTTGAGCCCGAGATCGTCTACGGCGTGGGTGATTTCAAGGGCGACTCCTACTTTCTTAGTCTCAAAGCCCGCGAAGCCAAGGCAAAGGTCATCGTGTTTGCGGGTGTGGTTTTCATGGCGGAAACCGCCAAAATTCTTTCGCCCGGCGCCACCGTCATCGTACCAGACCGCGCCTCGGGTTGCTCCCTGGCTGATTCCATCGATGGGGCCGGCGTGCGCAAACTTAAGACGCTTTATCCCGACGCCACAGTCGTCTGCTACATCAATAGCACCGCCGAGGTGAAGGCTGAGAGCGACGTCTGCGTTACCTCCGGCAACGTCTACGCCATCGTAGCCAACCTGCCGGCCCAGCGTATCTTATTTGTCCCTGACCGCCTCATGGCCGACAACCTCCGAGAGGAACTGCGGCGCCGCGGGATCGCCAAGGAAATCATCTCCTCGGACGGCACCTGCATGGTCCACGACCAGTTCAGCGCCGCCCAGGTGGTCGCCGCCCGCGCTCAATTTCCCGGTCTGAAGGTCGTCGCCCACCCCGAATGCACCGCCGAGGTCGCCCAGGTCTCCGATTTCGTGGGCAGCACCGGTGCGATGATGAAATACGTCAAAACGACGCCTGCGCCGTATTTTCTGATGCTGACGGAATGCGGACTGGTTGGCCGGCTAGAGGTCGAGGCCCCTGAAAAGCAGTTCATCGGTGGCTGCCGGCTATGCCCGTACATGAAGTTAAATTCTCTGGAAAAAATCCGCGACGCCCTCCGCGCTCCACGCCCTGATCAGATCGTCACGCTTGAGGAAAACCTCCGTCGACGAGCGGCCACCTGTATTGAGCGGATGTTTGCCCTCACGCCCACCGAATAACCCACTTTTTTCATGCTCACGCCCCGCACCGCTCACTTGATCGACCTGGCCCTCGACGAAGACGCCGGCCTAGGCGACCTCACCAGTCGCGCCATTTTTCCTGCGACCCATCGCTCCCGCGCTTTCATTGAAGCCCGTCAGGACCTCACGCTCTGCGGCCTCACCATCGCCGCCGCTGTCTTCACCCGCGTGGACCCCACCATCAAAGTGAAGCTCACTTCAGCCGACGGGGCGCGCGTCAAAAACGGCGCCCACCTCCTCACGGTCAGCGGCCCGACCGCAGCGCTGCTCACGGCCGAACGCACCGCGCTTAACTTCATCCAACGTCTCTCGGGTATCGCCACCCTCGCCCGGCGCTACGCCGATGCCATCGCCGCCACCACGACTCGCGTGGTGGACACCCGCAAAACCACGCCCGGCTGGCGCGCCCTCGAAAAATACGCCGTCCGCTGCGGCGGCTGCCTCAACCATCGCTCCTCCCTGGGCGAACACATCCTCATCAAAGACAACCACATCGCCGCCGCCGGCTCGCTGACCCGGGCCGTGCAGCTCGCCCGCGCCGCGGCGCCCCATCTAGCCAAAATCGAAGTCGAGACCACCACGCTTATTGAGGTAAAAGAAGCCCTCCGCACCGGGGCCGAAGTCATTTTGCTCGATAACATGTCACCGGACCTCGTGCGTCGCGCCGTCACGCTCATTGCCGGCGCAGCCCGAGTCGAAGTTTCCGGTGGCGTCCGCTTTGAGACGCTACGCGACTACGCGTTGCCTGGTGTGGATGTGATCAGCATTGGCGCGCTGACCCACTCCGCGCCGGCCGCCGACTTGAGCCTAACGATTTTGCCTGCGCGTTCCGCGCCTAAAAAATAATGCGCCTGGTTCGCACCGACTGTCTTGTGATCGGAGCCGGACTCGCTGGCTCAGCCTATGCCCTGCACGCCGCACGCCTCGGGCACAGCGTCGAGTTACTCTGCTTGGCTGAACCTCTCGCGGCCAATAGCGACTGGGCGCAAGGCGGGATTATCTACGACCCCGCCGAAACCACCGCCACTGGTTCGCTCGCGCAAGATATCCAAGCCGCCAGCGACCACACCTCCAATCCCGCGGCTGTGGCCCAACTCATCCACGAAGGTCCCGCGGCCGTGAAAGAGCTCCTGCTCGACGAACTTCACGTCGATTTTGACCGCTCCGCCGCCGGTGAACTCGAATTAACGCGCGAAGGCGGCCACAGCGAGAAACGCATCATTTACGCCAAAGACGCTACGGGCCACGCCATCCTCGAGCGCGTCGCGCACCGCGTGAACTCCACGCCTCGCATCACCCGGCGCACAGGCTGGGTCGCGATCGACCTACTCACGCTCTCGCATAATTCCACCTCCGCCGCCGATAAATACAAACCTCTCACCTGTTTCGGCGCCTACGTGCTCGACATCGCAACGGGCGAGACCGTGGCCCTTGTAGCCAAAAAAACCATCCTCGCCACCGGCGGGCTCGGGCAGATTTTCCAGCACTCGACCAACCAGCCCGGCAGCGTGGGCCACGGCGTGGCGATGGCGTACCGGGTGGGTGCGCGTCTAATCGACCTAGAATACGTCCAATTTCACCCGACGGTTTTTGCGAAGAAAAACGCCCCGCGTTTTCTGGTGACCGAGGCGCTCCGGGGCGAGGGCGGGGTGCTCATCAACGCCAAAGGCGAACGCTTCATGGATGCCGTGCATCCCCGTGGCTCACTCGCCCCGCGCGATATTGTGGCTCGCGCCATCCAGCGCGAGCTTTCCACCAGCGGCGAAACGTGCGTCTACCTCGATCTCTCGGCGATGACCCCCGAGTTTATCCGTGAACGTTTCCCCAATATCCATGCTCGTTGCCTCAGCTACGGCGTGGATATATCCCGAGAGCCGATTCCGGTCGTGCCGGCAGCCCATTTTGCCTGCGGTGGCGTCCACACCGACCTCTATGGCCGGACAAATATTCTGCACCTTAACGCCATCGGTGAAACCGCCTGCACGGGCTTGCACGGGGCTAACCGCCTGGCCAGCACCTCGCTACTCGAGTGCCTTACCAGCGCAAAGTTCACCGCACAGGCCGATGCCGCTGATCTGGCCCGCGGCACGTTTTCTCCCAGCGAACCCCGGGCCTGGGAAAGCCCGTCACGCGTGGCTGATCCGGTGCTAGTGCGCCAAGATATCGAACAGATTCGCACCACCATGTGGAACTACGCCGGTATCGTGCGCTCGCCAAAACGCCTCACCCGCGCCCGCCGTATTTTGCTCGAGTTGCGCGAAGAAATTCAGGATTTTTACCGCGGATGCGCGCTGACGCGCGAGTTAATCGAGCTACGCAACGCCATCCAAACCGCGCTACTGGTCGTCCACGCCGCCACACTCAACCCCCGCAGCCAAGGCTGTCACTACCTCGAGGTGGACTCCGATTAAGCCGACCCAGCTAAACTGGAGGGCAACAATTTGTCCTCGACCCACCGATTAGAAGCAGTGAAGTAAGTTTTCGCGTCTCTTCCCCGCTTGTGACGCGTCTTTTCCCCGCATCGTTTCCATCCCCGTTCCCTTAATTATCCCCATGAAATCCTGGTCCCGCAAAGAATTCCTGAAGGCCTCACTGGTTGGCGGTGGCGCCGCCCTGATCGCCGGTCAAACCCGCCTCTTCGGCCAAGTCGCCCCCGCTGCCGGTAGCGCCAATGGCGACGTGCGCGTCGCTGTCGTCGGCATCAACGCGCAAGGCGCAGGCCATATGCGTGATTATCTCAACAAGCTGCCCGGCGCCCGCCTGGTCGCCCTTTGCGACGTCGATACCGCCGTCCTCGCCAAGCGGCGCGAAGAATGCGAAAAAGCCGGCGTTAAACCCGAGACCTACACTGATTACCGCAAGCTCCTCGAAAACAAAAATATCGACGCTGTCGTCCTTGGTACACCCAACCACCAACACTCGCTACAGACAATCTGGGCCCTCCAAGCGGGCAAAGACGTGTACGTTGAAAAACCCCTCTCCCACAACATCTGGGAAGGCCGCCAGGCGCTCGCCGCCTCGCTCAAGTACACCAAAAATATCGTCCAGACCGGCACGCAAAACCGTTCTTCCCTGGATATCCAAGAAGCGATCGCCTACGTGCGCTCCGGCCAGATCGGCAAAATCCAATGGGCCCGCGGCCTTTGCTACAAACCCCGCGAAAGCATCGGCCTGACCACGGGCCCCCAAGCCGTTCCCGCCACCATTGATTACGATCTGTGGACCGGCCCGGCGAGCCTCACCCCACCCCGACGCAACGGCTCTAAAGGCCCGGTCCACTACGATTGGCACTGGTTCTGGAACTATGGCGGCGGCGACATCACCAACCAAGGTATCCACCAGATGGATGTAGCCCGCTGGTTCCTTGGCGAAAACGGCTTACCCTCGAGTGTCATGAGCCTCGGTGGCCGGTTCGGTTACCGCGACGACGCCGAGACGCCCAACACGCTGCTATCGGTCTTCAATTTCGAAAAAGCGCCACTGATTTTCGAAGTCCGCGGCCTGCCGATAAAAACCGGCATGAAGGCCATGGATAATTACCGCGGAGCCCGCGTCGGCGTCGTCGTCCAATGCGAAAATGGCTACGTCACCGTCAGCGAAAGTGGCACCGCCAACATCTACGACAACGCTAACACGAAAATTAAAGCCCTGAGCAATGGCGGCAACGGCGCCCACCGGGCTAATTTCGTGAAAGCGGTCAAAAACCGCAAAGTTGCCGTCGGTCTCATCGAGGAGTGCCACTACTCCACCGCTCTTTGTCACCTGGGTAATCTCTCCTATTTGGTCGGCGCGGATAAATCCAACGCCGCCATCGCTGAAGCCATCAAAGCTTCTGCGCCCACGACAGAAGCCTACGGGCGCATCCTTGAGCACTTGAAGGCCAACGCCGTCGATGTTGCCACGACTCCGACGGTCCTCGGGCCGTTGCTCACGTTTGACCGCAAGACGGAGATGTTCACTGGCGCCGACAAAGTTGTGGTTGATGCGGCGAACAACCACGCGCTCCGCAAACGCGTGGGTCGCGGCGCCTTCACGATTCCGCAGCTTGCCTGAGCGGTTTGATTTAAAAACAAAAACCCCGGTCAGTCGACCGGGGTTTTTTTGCGGCCTCTCATTGGATTCCCGGCGTGAGCGCCGATCATCCAAACAGAAGCAGAGCGTCGTTATACTAACGGTGCTTAATTTACAAATTTTGTATTCGGATTTTAAATACAATTAATCCATTCATAAAATTGATTATTAATAATCCTGCTGAAATGGAACTGCCTGTGCAGCGCCGAGTTGTCTGTAAATTAGGGCATGGCGGGATTGAACTTTATTTGGATTCATCAACGACGATAAACCGGCTGCTGCCATTGCGCCAAAGGCGGACAAGTACTTTGGGGCCTTTGATTTCCTCGCTTAATTTGACGGCTTCATCCGCATTACGCACGGGGCGTCGATCCAGTTCGAGGATGATATCGCCCTCGCGCAGGCCGGCGCGTGCGGAGGGACTGTCGGCCTCGACAGAGGTGATGATCGCGCCTTCGATGCGCCGCGCTAGATTCAACTGCTCACGTAGCTCAGCAGAAATATCTCCTACGCCCACGCCATTGAGTACACCGATATCTTTGGCCTCTGGCGTTTCGTTGCGATCGCCTCCGGCGCGTTTTTGTCCGGGTAGCGCTGTTAATTTTACCTTCACTGTACCTGGTTTGCCGTCGCGGAGGTATTCCACTTTGGCTTCGGTCCCGGGAATGAGGCGCGTGACCGTAAGTTGCAGATGACGGGGGTCGCGGATCGCCGTGGTGTCGATTTTAGTGATAATGTCGCCGCTCTTAAGGCCGGCTTTTTCGGCGGGTGTATCGGACTGTACATCGACGATGAGCGCACCTTGGTTGACTTTAAACATCGCGGAAAGCTCAGCCTCGAGTGGTTGCGTCTGAACGCCGAGAAACGCTCGGTCGACGCGGCCTGTTTTGACGAGTTGTTCAGCGATGGAGCGCACTTGGTTAATCGGGATGGCGAAGCCGACGCCGTTAAAACCTCCGCTGCGACTGAGGATCGCGGTGTTGAGCCCGATGAGACGGCCCTCGACGTCGAGAAGGGCACCGCCGGAGTTGCCGGGGTTGATGGCGGCATCGGTCTGGATAAAATCTTCGTACGTCTCGATTCCTAGACCACCACGACTAAGTGCACTGACGATTCCGCGCGTGACGGATTGGCCGATACCAAAGGGGTTGCCGATAGCGAGAACGACGTCCCCAATTTCAAGCATATCGCTATCACCCAGCGTGGCCGCCGTAAGATCGTTCGCATCGATTTTTATGACCGCGACATCCGCTTTGGGGTCGCGGCCGATGATGGTGGCTTTGAATTCACGGCGGGGCTCACCGAAGGCGACCTTCACCTCGTCGGCGCCGTCGATCACGTGGTTATTGGTCAAAATATAACCGTCGGATGAGATGATCACCCCCGAGCCGAGGCCTTGTTGAACAGGGCCGGAATCACCGCGACTCCCGCGGTTACCACGGCTGCCGCGTTCGCTGCGTTCATCGGAGTCGGGTACACCGAAAAAACGGCGGAACTGGGGGTCATTAAAAAACGGCGCGGCTTCGGTCGCTATTTTGGTTTTCTTCGAGGAGAAAACATAAACCACGCTTGGGGCTGTTTTTTTGACGATGCTAGAATAGCTGATGCGATCGGACTTGTCGCGGTTAATGGATTTAGGGTCGGCCTTGAGTATAAGCGGAGGGCGCTCGGAGGTTTTGGTTTTCTCTTCGGCGCGGAGTGTGAAGCTAGCAAAATTGCCCACGCTTGAGAGGGCTGCTAAGACGAGAGCTAAACGAGTGAATCGAGGATTCATAATTGGGATTTGGAAGGGTAATAGACTAGCCGATCAGACTTTTTCAAGTGGGGTGGGTTCCCTTTTGCTTAAAATCGCTTTCGGAAAACATTGCGCCTTAACCTGCTCGCACCCTTGACCACGCGCATGCGATACGGCATGTCTCTCCGGCTATGTCAGAAGCCACCACTCCCGCTCCCGCCGCCCCGGCACCTGTTTCGATGGATAACCTCGTGGCGCTCGCGAAGCGCCGCGGCTTTATTTTCCAATCCTCCGAGATTTACGGCGGCTTCAATGGCTTCTTCGATTACGGTCCCCTGGGCGCTGAATTAAAGAAGAACATCCGCGATTGCTGGTGGGCAGATATGGTGCAGCGCCGCGACGATGTCGTGGGCATCGAGACATCGATTATCATGCACCCGAAGGTCTGGGAGGCTTCAGGCCACGTCGCTGGCTTTTCCGATCCGCTGGTGGACTGCAAAGTTTCCAAGCAACGCTACCGAGCGGATCAGCTGTTTTTCTCGCCCGTCGTCATTACCGGAGCGGATGGCGTGGCGCAGACCGTCGGCTACGTCTCGGCGCTTGAAAGCGAAAACACCGCGGGGGAACTCCAAACAGCCGCTGAGTCTTTCAAACGCAAAAAAGCCCTTCAGGGCACCCTCTCGCCTGCTGTGGCCAAAGACCTCACCGAAGCTCGCGAAGATCAGATCGCGTTGATCCCCTCACCCGCCACCGGCGAACCCGGCAGCCTCACCGCTCCGCGCGCATTTAACATGATGTTCCAGACGAACGTCGGCGCCATGACCGATGGTTCTTCCGTCGCTTATTTGCGGCCTGAAACCGCGCAGGGTATGTTCGTCGATTTTAAAAACGTCGTGGATACTGGCCGCGTAAAATTGCCATTTGGCATCGCGCAGATCGGCAAGTCATTCCGCAACGAGATCACGCCGCGCAACTTCATCTTCCGCTCGCGTGAATTCGAGCAGATGGAGATGGAGTATTTCATCCACGAAGACGCCGATTGGTCCAAAGTCCACGAAGAGTGGATCGCTTGGTGTGAAGCGTGGTTAAAGAGCATCGGGTTACCCGACTCCCATCTCTCGCGCTACGCGCATCCAAAGGAGAAACTTGCGTTCTACTCCCGCGGTACGGTGGACATCATGTTTAAATATCCGTTTGGCGTGCAGGAGCTCTGGGGCATCGCCGCCCGCGGCAGCTACGATCTCACGCAGCATGCGAACGCCTCCGGCAAGCCTCAGGAAGTTTTCGACGAAGCCACGAAAAAGAAATTTGTCCCACACGTCATCGAACCAGCCGTCGGCGTCGATCGTATTTTCCTAGCGGTCCTGTGTGCAGGCTACGCCGAAGAAGCCGTGACCGACGAAAAGGGGAACACTGAGACACGCACCGTCCTGCGCCTTAGCCCACGCATTGCGCCGGTCAAAGTGGCCGTCCTGCCTCTGCTCAAAAACAAAGAGGTCTTGGTGGCCCGCGCCCAAGCTCTCTACAAAAAACTCCAACGCCGCTACGCGGTATTTTACGACGAGACGGCTGCTATTGGTCGCCGTTACCGTCGCCAGGATGAGATTGGCACACCCTGGTGTGTGACCATCGATTTCGACACGATCGAGAAACCGGGCGACACCTTTACCCTCCGCGACCGCGACACCATGCAGCAACGCCGCGTTACCGAGGCTGAACTTTTTGCTCTCCTGGAAGAGCATATTTACTAAGCCGTTATGTGCGCCCGCGCGCGCCCTCCCGTCGTCCGCAGCGTCCAAACCCCGGACGCGCTCGCTGCGCTGCGTTCGTGGCTGGACACCTTCGAGCCCAAGACACGCAAACTCGGCGAATCCACCTACACGACTAAGCAGATCCAAAAAATCGGCACGCAGGCCGATCATTACGTCGAAGCCATCGTCGCGGAGGAAGCGGAAAAATTTCCCGTCACGCTCTTTCTTACACGCGGCCTGTGGTCGGCCAAGTGCGCCTGCGAACTGCGCAAAGACTGCCGCCACATCTACGGTGCGGGGCTTGCTTGGCTCGCTGAAGCCAATGCCGGCGTACCCGCCAGTACCGATGCCGCCAGCTCGGCCACCGCCAAGCTTCCCATCGTCGCTAAATCCACCGCGCCCACCGCCCCGCTCAACCGGCACACCTTTCGCGTGCAATGGTCGCCCATTCTTGCCGAGAAACTCGGTCGCGCCCTCACCGAAGGCGAAGGCCGCCAGCTCGGTAATCTCGCCGCCCTCTTTGCTGATTTCGCCCGCGGCTCCGGCAAGCTTCACGCCAGCCAACTGCGCACGCACGGCTTCGAATACGTACCGACCCCCGGCCACGAGTTACACACGCCTATTTTCGAAGATTGGTGGAATCCTGAAGCCCCACCGCGTGATCCGTGGGCGCTCTGGCAGTATATCGCCTACCATTACGAACAGACGGGTCGCGACATACCAAGTTTTCTCATTCCACTCACCGACACCACGGCGGTCCACGCCGCCGTCGACGATCAACTCGTCCAGCAAGAGCTCGCCGTCTGGCGCACCGCTTTTGCCGCTCCTGAAACCACCGGCACCAGCCACGCCGATAATCCCGCAACTGATATTGTCGGCCTACGAGCGCGCATTAATCCGCTCGGTAAATTCCTGATCGAGATCCGCCCCGCGGCCGACAAACCCTGGCGCCCGCCCACTCAACGCTGGTTCACCGCTCTTGCTGCTTCACGTCCCGCCGATTTCTCCGATCGCCCGCCCGCTGAAGCCGCGCTTGCGACCTTGTTGATTACCGAATGCCGTGGCTATGCTTGGCAATACACGCCGCGGCTCACCCTCTCTACCGACGGCGCCGCGGCTCTGCTCACCACCGCCGCTGCCCGCGATGCGATTGTCCGCACGGATGAACAACCCTTCATCATCGAGCCCGAGCCGCTCATTCCGGAAGCCATCATCTCGGCCGCGCAACGCGATCGGCTCGAACTGCGTCTGCTCACGCCCGACGGTCGCAACGCCGAGGAAGCCCGGCTGATCACCAAAAAACCGGAGCCGCTCTATTTGTTCTCCGGCCGCATCTGGCGCGGGCCGCCGCCGCTGCCCGCGCGCCACATCCCCGCCGCTGTCCTCACCGACGCCGGCCTCATGTCGCGCCTCCGTGCTTCTGGCCTGCGTCTTCCAGCGGCCTTGGAAAATCGGGTCCGCCGCGTACCGCTCCGCCCGGTAATGAAGTGCTGGAGCACCGCGGACACCGAGCCCGACGCTTCCGAATATTTTCACGCCCAACTCTTCGCTCGTTCAAGTAATCCGGCCTGTGAACAGCAATGGGACGGCGAACGCGGCTGGCAATGGACGCCCGGCAAAGCCCCCGCGCCACGCGCGGCTGACGAGCCCCTGCTCGAATTCGATCTTAACGGGGCCAACGCCATCGCCGGTCAATTCGCCGAATTCCGTCTCAATTGGAATCGTTGGGTTAATGTCTGGGCTCGGTCCATGACCAAGACGTTTCCGGAAGAATTTCTAGCTTGGCGTGAAACGCTCCCGCCTGACCTAGAGATCGAAGCCTCACCCATGTTGTCCGGCCTGCTCGGCCCGGCCTTACAAGGCCACGTTGAATTCTCCGCGGCGCCCGCCGCCGGCGAAGGCCGCGACTGGTTCGATCTCACCGTTGAACTTCGCGTCGAAGACACCACACTCAAACCCGACGAACTCGCCCTGCTTCTCAAAGCGCGCGGTAAATGGGTCCGTCTACCCAACCACGGTTGGCGGCGCCTCGAGTTGGCTACCTCGGCCAACAACGGCACCGAAGCGGCCCTCGACCGCCTCGGTCTCCGCGCCGAAGACATGCTCACCGCCGGCAAGCCGGCAAAGCACCGACTGCACGCTCTGCAACTTGTCGCCGAGATCGATACCTTCGCGGCTAAAGACGCCTTCCTTGCGGACACGCTGCGCGAGCGCGCCGCCGCCCTCGCCGCCATGCCCACCCCGGCTCTTCCCACCGGCCTGCGCGCGACCTTGCGCCCCTATCAAGAGGAAGGTTTTCAATTTCTCGCTCACTTGGCCGCCCGCGGCTTCGGCGGTATTTTGGCCGACGACATGGGTCTGGGCAAAACCGTGCAAACTCTAGCCTGGCTACTGCATCAGGCTCACACTCACGCAGCCACTCAAGCTCGCGGCACGGATAAAAAACCGTTCCGCGCCCTGGTTATTTGTCCTAAGAGCGTGATGCACGGCTGGCTCACTGAGACAGAACGCTTCGCACCGGAACTCGCCGCCGAAATCTTCACGCCTCTCATTTCCTACGGCAATAAAATGCCCGGCCCGGCGGATCGCGGCGCCCTGCTCGTGGTCAACTACGCTCAACTGCGCCTTAACACCGAGTGGTTTCACCGCCACAACTGGGATGCGGTTATTCTGGATGAAGCTCAATTCATCAAAAACCCAACCAGCCAGACCGCTGCTATTGCGCGCGCCATTCCCGCCGCCCATCGGGTGGCCCTGACTGGTACCCCTATCGAAAATCGTCTCCTCGATCTTTGGAGTCTTTTCGCCTTCGCGCAACCCGGCCTCCTCGGCTCCCAAGCTGGTTTCCGTCGCCAATACCCTGTCGAAGACCCGACCTCAGCCGCCCGTCTCCGCCGACGCGTCCGCCACTTTATGTTGCGCCGCACCAAGGCCCAAGTCGCTCCCGAGCTACCGCCGCGCACCGAAGACATTATCTTGGTCGATCTCGATGGCGAACAACGCTCCCTCTACGACGCTGAACTCAAACGCGCCCGCGCTCAACTTTTGGGCATCGAAACCGCCCGCGCCCTAGACGCGGTGCGCTTCAACGTACTCGCGAGTCTCTTGCGGCTGCGCCAAATTTGCTGCCACCCCGCACTGGTCTCCGGGGCCCACAGCGAGATCCCCAGCGCTAAACTCGATGCTCTTCTTGAGCGTCTTGAAGAACTCCGCGACGAAGGCCAACAGGTGCTCGTTTTCAGCCAATTTGTGTCGCTACTCGAACTGATCGAGCCGCGCCTGCAAGCTGCCGATATCGGCTACCTCAAGCTCACTGGTGCCACTGAAAACCGCGCTGAACTCGTCGATCAGTTTCAAAGCGATCGCTCCAAAACGGTTTTTCTTCTCTCGCTCAAAGCCGCCGGCTCCGGGCTCAACCTCACCGCTGCCAGCTACGTCATCCTCTGTGATCCGTGGTGGAATCCGGCCGTCGAAGCTCAAGCAATCGACCGCACGCATCGCATCGGCCAGACCCAACCCGTGGTCGCCTATCGTCTCGTCGCTGCCGACACCGTGGAACAGAAAATCCTGGCCCTCCAACGCGACAAGGCCGCGCTCGCCAACGCCGTCGTCCAGGAAGAATCCCTCGCTAGCGTCCTGGACCTCGACAGCCTCCGACAAATCCTCGCCTAAAGCCACCAAAAGCCCCGGCCGCGATGGAAAACGCCTGCCATTTCTCGCCCGACCGGCGCCACCGTTACAGTCTCATCCACCGGTGGGATCCGCTCTTGGGCGGGGACCGGTTGATTATGTGGATCGGTCTTAATCCGAGCACCGCCGACGAATCCCAACTCGATCCCACGCTGCGTCGCATCGCCCGTTTCTCTGAACGCGATGGCTTTAATGGTTTCTGGATGGCCAATCTTTTCGGCCTACGCACGCCCTACCCCAAAGAAATGAAATCCGCGCCCGATCCCATTGGCGCAGAAAACGACATCTCGCTCCTCGCCGCCGCCGACCGCTGTGATCGGATCGTCGCCGCCTGGGGTGTGAGTGGAGATTACCAAGCCCGCGCAGATGCGGTCGTGCGTCTGTTCGGCGAACGCGAACTCTGGTGCTTGGGCACCACACAAGCCGGCCACCCCCGCCACCCACTCTACGTGCCCGGCGACCAAAAACTCGTCCGCTACCAGCCTAGGCTTCATTCCGGCTAACTATGGTTTTTTATAATTAAGCGTAGCTCGATTACCTTAATTAAGGAAAGGGGTGCCCAGTGGCACTAAAGTACCTGTTTCTTTCGTTGGCGAACGCTGCTTCGCTTTCGAGCCCAAACCCTTACCCCCGGAAAAGCCCCTGTTGTGAGACGGCTCTCTGCACCGCATGCGTCCCCACCGCCAATACCGCCCTCGCCGTGCCGTACTGGTGGAGCAAGGAATCGTAAGCGAAATCACCGGCCACCGCCGCAACCGCATTTTTAGCTACACCGAGCACCTCCGCACGCTCAATGAAGGCACAGAGTAATAGCGCAGTTTCCTAGCTAGGATCGCAGCAACTTAGCAGAGGGTTCTATAATTTTAAGGAGGGGGTACCAACGCTTAAAATCACGGGCGTTGCGCGTAACTAAGCCGCTTCGATTGGCCGCAAATCCACCAATCAAAATATCAGCGACCGGCCTTTTGAGCATTTGGGCCTGACGTTTCGCTACAATGTAAAGGTTCCATGCGGTACAGGCGCGCTCGGTGTCGGCTGCAGTCCAAGCCTCGACATAGGAAATACCGGCTTGGTCGAAAAAATATTTTTGTTCGATTATATCACCTGAAAAAGCCACCGAGAGTTCTACCATGGTTATAGGGCTAATACTCAGCCTTTGAGGCAGTAATTTCTGGAGTAGTTGAGCAGAGGCCCGGCCAAACTCCGGATCGTTTTCGAGGATATCTAGTACAATACAGGTGTCGATGACCCACATGTTTATTTTTCCCCACCACGTAACTCCTGCATCCAACTCGCGGTGCGGCGGGCGGGACGTTTAAGCAATTTTTGGGCATAACCCAGCACGCTTAAGGGACCTGCCTTGGAGGAGGTTTCGATGGAAACCCGTATTTCTCGTTCGGAAATACGCTGCCATCGAAACGTCTGACCGGGCTTTAACTTCATGGATCGGCGAAGAGAAGCCGGAACAGAGATTTGACCTCTTTCTGTAAGAGTAGAGTTACCCATTTTTTTATTTATCATGTAAAATTATCATGTCAATTTGTAGGGAAACTTATGCGGAAAACTTTTTAAGATATTTTTTTTCGATCATGAGTTGGACCCATGAATCCGGGATAATCACCCGCTCATCCTGTACTCGGTAACGCGAAAGGCCGCTCACCCTTTAGCGCAATTTCACCCGCACACTGCGGTGAACCCCGCTCCAACTCGCGGCACGTAGCGGGTCGCTTCTCATACACGGAGCAAAAATATTGCCGCGCGCCATCCTCGCCCACGCGCACCACCAACGCAGCGCAATGAGCGTCGCTCATGCGCATATACGCACGATGTCCGATAAAATGAGCTAATCGCTCCGCCTCCGCGCCGAGGCGCGTCCAATCCTCGCCGGTCACGCGAATATACGTTTCCAATTTCGAAAAACAACAAACGCCGCAGCGCAGACATACCGGGGGTAAAGGCATGACGCTTCGAACCTGTCGCTTGCCGCGTCGTATGCAACCGTTTCAATTACTATCCGCATGGAAGCCTACGCTCGCGCCCGCCAGTTGATCGACTCCGCTCACGCCGCTGATCCCACGCGCGCCGACGATGGTTGCGCGGCAGAACTTATCTACGGGGAACGCGTCGAAGCCTGGGTTGTGCGTCTGGTGCCCGATGCGAGTCCACTTCTGCTGCTGGCCGCTCGCTGCCAACATCTCGAGCGTTGGCTCACTCCCCGCGCCACGTTTCCGGAAGGCAAAGTCGGCTACCTTAGTTGGCGCCGCTCGCTCTACGTTAAACAAGCCGAACGCGCCCGCGATCTACTGCTCGCCGCCGGCGTCGCTGCAAGCGAAGCAGCTGAAGTCGCCACCTGGGTTTCCAAAACCGGATTAAAAACTAACCCTGGCACCCAAGCGCTCGAAGACGCCGCTGTCCTTGTTTTTCTCGAAAACGAAATCAGCGCCTTTGCCGCGCAACACGCTGATTACCCGCGGGAAAAATTCGTCGAAATTTTGAGAAAAACCTGGCGTAAACTAAGCCCCTCCGCGCAACAGGCCGCCGCCGGACTCACGCTTCCGCCCCCTATCGCCGAACTCGTGCGTGCCGCTCTCACGTAATTCTCCCTGGCAGAATTACACTTGGATGCCGCAACGTTCGGATGGCCGCGACGTCTCGCCCACAAACCTCCCGTCGTATCGCCATGATTCGTCCGCCCGCCACTTTCGCTACCGCTCGCCTCACGGCGCGGCGACCTCGCGCCGAAGATGCCGCCGCTGTTTTTTCCGCCTACGCCAGCGATCCCGAAGTGACCCGATATCTCGCTTGGAAACCCTATGAACGCGTGGAATTGCTCGCTGATTTTCTGCGCGATCGCGACGCTGATTGGGACCGACCAAAATCTCCGCACTACGCATGGCTGCTCTGCCTGCGCGGCACGGATACACCCATCGGCTCCATCGGCCTTATGCCCGATGGCGGCAAGGTCATGTGCGGCTACGTGCTCGCGCAGAAATTTTGGGGCCGCGGTATGATGACTGAGGCACTCACTTACTTGGTTGATTGGGCGATCGCACAACCCGACGTGTTTCGTCTGTGGGCTTTTTGCGATGCCGCCAACCCTAGTTCCGCGCGCGTCATGGAAAAAGCCGGACTCACGCGCGAAGCCCTTCTCAAGCGTTGGCACGTCGCACCCAATATCGGTCCCGAGCCGCGCGACTGCATCCTCTGTTCCAAGGTAAAATAATTACCACGCCGCGTTGGCTCGCATGAGCCGATTATTTTTCCGAGCCCGCGCGCAACACCGCGCTCACCGGAGCAGCCGCCGCTGGAAACGCCGCGCGAAAATCTTCGCCCAATAACGCCGCCACCGTTGCGGCGACTTGCGCTTGATGGACCTCAGCAACACCCTCTTGACGCTCTCCTAGCGCCGGTGTGTCTGGTCCATAAACCGCTAACCACGTCTCTTCGGAGCGCGGAATTTTTTTTCCATGGCCATTCCAATCTTCGAGCGTCACCCCGCGTCCATGATCTGGCGTGAGCACCATCGTGGTGGAATCACGATATTGGGGTATAGCTTGGATTTTTTCCCAGAGTTGGCGGATAAACCGATCACAGCGCCGAATCGATTGAAGGTAACGGTCATACCGGTGCGCATGCGCCCATTCGTCTGGTTCACCCAGAGCGATTAAAAAAACCCGCGGCTGATGGGTGTCGATGCGATCGACCGCTGCATGATAAACAAACGCATCGAAATTTTCCGTGTTACTGATCGGAGGGATGTCATCCATCCAGCGCTCCAATTCCGCAATCCGCGGCGATACACTACCTGGTGCCGAATGTTGACCGGTGACAAACAACGGCAAGCGACTGCGACCGACATTGATGATCGGTGCGAACACGTTCCATGCCGCCGCAGCCGCGACGCGACCCTTGAATTCGGGCCGCCCGTTCAACCATTCCAACACCGTCACATTGCGATTTGGCACGGGCGCATTGGAGGTGATTAACGGATCCGGCGCGCCTGTCAGCAGTTCGTTGTAACCAGGATAAGAAATGCGCTCCGTGTTGAGCACGCTCGAGGCGCTGCCATAGTCGCGATTACCAAAGGCCTGTCCACCAGGCACGAGTGTGCCCCAAAAAAACGGCATAAGTTTTTTCCGCCGTTCTTGCGCCGTAACGCCGAGAAAGTCGGCCTTTAAGGCCACAAGGTCGCCCGCGGGCACACCGCCGGAGTTTTTTTCTTTATTCATGAACGCCTCGTCCGCGCCGCGAAACACTTCCTGCCAACGCAGACCGTCGATGGTGATAAGAATGATATTGCGGGTTTTATTTTCCGCCGAACGAGCGTTGAATGAACCCAGCAAACTGAAAACTAGGAGCAGCCATGCGTTTTTTTTCATACGAGGGGTAAAATTAAAATTCACCGTGACCTCGCGTGAGCGCGATCACCAGTCTGAAGCCATCTTTGATGGGCTTGAGTTATCCATGGGGTAAAAACAAATTATTCGCATGACGACGATCGCGACCTGCCAACGACTGATCGAGGCGCAGATTCTACAAACCACTTTAGGTGGCAGCGGGATCAAAGCTTATCTTCCAGAAGAACTCACGGCTCTGACCTCAGGTAATGCTTATAGCTATGCGATTGGGGGACTTCGTGTGCAAGTGGAAGATGAAGATGCGGATGCAGCGCGAAAGGTTTTAGCTCATTTTAATAATAATGGGGCCGAGACTGAAGCTCTTTAGCGAGGCATCGAAGTTCGAAATTGAGGTCAAAATGAAGCCTTTTTGCCCCGCGCGATATCGGGAAATAGCGTTGCCGAGTGGCGTGGGTCCATTAGCTCTTAGTTTCACATGTATCAGGTCACTTTTTCCGCGCAGGCGATGCACGAGCTTAACCGGCTGGATAAGCTGCTGCAGCTTGATCTGGTCGAGCCGATTAGTTCGCTGAAGCCGGACGATCTCGCTCATCCGCGCGAGCCGTTAGGACGTTTTTCTCGCGCAGGAAAAGAATTCTACCGATTAAGAGCGGGGGATTTTCGTTTATATTTTGATGCTCAAGGAGAAAAACTACACGTTAACTACATTCTGCATAAAAACTCCCTCGAGGATTTTCTGTTGCGCAATAAATTCCCCGTTTCCGAACAACAACTTTTCGAGCATGATTCGAAATTTTGGAAATACCTCGAAAGCCTCGCGAAAAAATGATCCCGACGCGCCGATCTGCTCCGACTGATCCCGAAGATCCTTACAACGTCTCGCAAGCGAGTCGGATCTTCTTCTGGCCCAACGCGATGACGGCGGGAAATCTTTTTTGTGGGTTTATGGCTGTTGTGAACTGCATCCAGGCTCGTCTAGCTGAAACCTCCCTCACTGGCGAATACCTCGATGCAACGCCAGCTGGGCATTATCGCATGGCTGTGTGGTTCATTTTTGGTGCGGCCGCCTTCGATACACTGGATGGTCGGCTTGCGCGCATGGGGGGACGTGAATCCTTGTTTGGGGCGGAGTTTGATTCGTTAGCCGATGTGGTGTCGTTTGGGATGGCGCCGGCCTTGATGATGTTTTTTTTCATTTTGTCACCGACCCAGGGCATTACCTGGTTTCGTAACATCGGCTGGTTTGTGGGCTTTGTGTATCTTTTATGTGCGGCGATGCGGCTGGCTCGTTTCAATGTGATCACCAACCCGCTTGTGCATCGCGGCAAAAAAGAATCCTCCAGAGATTTTGTAGGCTTACCGGTCCCAGCGGCCGCAGGTACGGTAGCGGCTTTAGTTTTGTTTTTATTAAAACTTGAGGAGTCTGATAAGTCTTTGAATCGGTGGGCTTTAGTCCTTCCTTTTTTGATGTTATTAATTGCCGTGCTGATGATGAGCACCGTACGTTATCCCAGTGGTAAAAAACTCGATCTACAGACCCAAACTAAGTTGTTGCCCTTCATCTTGATCCTGATCGTGGCTTTTTTGGTTTATCAGTTTAAGGAAGTCGCGCTGCTGATCGTGTGTCTGTCTTACATTTTTTTTGGACTCATTCGCCAAATCCGCCGCCCACGACTGATTAAAATGGGCGATAATGATCCCGCCGCACCTGATAAAAACGTGTGAGCAACCTGCGTGCGATGAACCAACAAGTTTGTACCTGCGAATAAGGCTAAGCTTACCAAGATGAGCCCAAAAGTTTTTCACCTCGATTTTTTGTTAATTTTACGAGGAGAAACGCGCAGTTGCTACGCTTATTCGCAGCCTATAGTGATAGGGATATAATTCATTATTGAACCTGTATTCTTTTAACGTTTGTTAACTTCCTCCCGCAACTCGTTCCCTACCCCGTCCAAATTTCCATGAAATTCAAAATCAACCGCGACCATTTCGCCAACGGCCTAGCCCAAGTGTTGAACGTTGTCGGATCCAAAGCGACGATGCCCATTTTGAGCAATGTGCTAATCGAAGCGGAAAAAGATCAGATCTCTTTATCCACCACTAATTTAGATCTTGGCATCCGGTGCAAAATCAAAGCTGAAGTAAAGGAAACCGGCTCGGTAACATTACCGGTTAAACGCTTGGCCACCATTGTGCGCGAATTACCCAGCGTGGATGTCACTTTTGATGGTGCTCCTAACCATCAGGTAAAACTCACCTCAGGAGGGTCGACTTTTAAGATTATGGGTATCGGCAAAGAAGAATTTCCACCTTTGCCCGAATTCGGCGACGAAAAGGCCTACACGCTCGAGCAAAGCGAACTTATCAGTATGCTTCGCAGCGTTTCTTACGCTCAATCCACCGACGAAACCCGGTACATCCTTAATGGCGTTTATTTCAACTTCCGCGACGAGAAGCTCACCCTTGTGGCTACCGATGGCCGTCGCCTTGCGCTCATTGCCAAAGAAATGGAAGTTCCCTCCGCCAGTGCCGGTGCGATCATTTTGCCGGCCAAAACCGTTTCCGAGCTTAACCGACTTCTCGACAAAGGGTCTAAGGTTAAAATCAACTTTAACGAACGCCGGGCCGCATTCCAGATCGCGACCGACAAAGACACCAGCGGCCTAATCGACAACGTTTACCTCTATTCCAAAGTCGTTGAAGGCAATTATCCTAATTATCAACAAGTCGTCCCAAAAGAGACTCATCAACGCATCAAACTCGAACGCGAGTTATTGCTGCAGTGTGTCCACCGCGCCCAATTGGTGTGTTCAGAAAAATCGAATTCGGTTAAAATTAAAATCAGCAGCAATTTGTTAGAAATTTTTGCGGCGAGTTCCGACTTCGGTGAAGCCCATGAATCGATGGCTATCGGATACAGTGGTCCCGATCTTCAAGTAGCTTTCAATCCTGCCTTTTTGATGGATCCGCTCAAAGCGCTAACCAAAGACGAGGTCTTCTTTGAAGTGAAAGATGAAGTAAGCCCAGGTGTCTTTAAAACTTTGGAAAGCTTCATCTGCGTGATCATGCCGGTCCGCTTGAGCTAAAATCGGCTCTTAGCGGTTCGCACTCATCGATTCGCGCTTTTGATGGACACACAGTATTTCATATTGGGCGCGATCGTCCTTTCGTTGGTTTTGGGTCAGCTTAATCAACGTTACGCTTCGCCACTGTTGGGGATTGCTGACCGTTGGCTGAGATGGTGCGTGTTTGCTTTTGGCGCCGCCCAATTGTGCCGCGATTTTGATTTGATCAATCGTCCTTACTGGGTGCTCACGATCATGTTTTTTCTCATCTGGTTTTTAGGCGAAACGCTCTATAACTGGTTGGCCATCTCCGCGCTCAGCGTCAGTCCGCTCCCTTTGTTTCCGCGCTACGCGATTAACTCCTCGGGTGAAGAATGGCCCGTGCAGCCCCGTCTTTTAAAAATACGCGAATGGTTACGTGCCGAGGGTTTTCGTCAGACCCAAGCCCTGAAAGCTGAGGTCGGCGGCGGACTTTATTTACGGGTTTCGGTTTATCAAGACGTCGCCGCTACGTTGCGTGTGCAAATCACGTTTCTGCCGCAAAGCAATGGAGCGATCGGGCTCTGCTATACGTTGACCTCACTTACGGTTGATGGCGCTCGCTATGTGACAGATAATCTCACGGTGCCGTTTGCTGGTTTTTATCCTGAAAACTGGTTTGTGGAACGACGCCCCTGGAGCCGCTCTCTGCCGCGATTGCTCGCTCGGCATCGGGCGCGCTTGCTTGCAGCCAAAGCCGTAGAGACCTCGTTTACGACGGAGCCCCTTTACGATCTCAATGCCACTCAAGGTGAACTCGACCGTCTCAACACGGAATTAGGTTTTTTGCACCCTCATCCCGAGCGTGAAGATTTTGGTAAAATCACCCACGAAGGCCGCTATCGCGTGTGGAAGGAAATTTGGATGCTCAATTACCTTGGGCGCGCGCAAAGCTACGAATAACAGTAGCAAATATCTGGTGAGTCTTAACGAAGAATGTTTTTCGTTAAGATTAACGGTATTCTACCCACTCGCTTGAGCTGTACTGTTCGACCAGTCCGGCCAGCTCCTCTTCATTAAATTCAGGCCAAGGTTTTTCGTCCGCGGTTGCACCTAATTCTGTCGCCAACGCTGCGACAAACGCGGCACAAAAAATATCCCAATTAACCGTCACGGCGCCTAATTCTGGGCGCCACAGTGAACCTTGAAATAGTAAACCGCGTTTATTTCGTTTCTGCGCAGCCCCGGCGATTTTTTTACCGGTGTCGCCGTGAATGACGTCATAAAGTTCTGCCCGGTTAAAACATACCGCCGCGGGTCCGCAGACGAGTTCACCTTCTGCGGGAGGTTCACAGTGCGTTTTCACTACCGCTGGCACGCCTTGCGCGCGCAAGGCCGTCGCTAGGCATTCATGTACGCGCCGATAACTTTCAGTGGCGCGCAATTCTTCGAAAGCAAAACCGCGGGGAATTACGAGTGCATAGGTCCAATCTTCACGATGATCCACCACGCCACCGCCTGTGGCCCGACGACAGACCTCGTTGGGATTGAACTCCGCCGGCAACTGCGTGCGTACGAAGGTGATTTTTTGACTGTAGCCAAACGTCCACGCTGGTCCGCGCCAACTGTAGTGCCGAAATCTTGCGGCTTCCGCTCGTGGATAACGCTGCAGCAACAAAAAATCCGTCGCCATGTTTTCAGCGGCCCCGCCTACGCGCGTGGGTAAAACATCTAGAGTCATTGTCGCCATAAAATTTATTGCCGCGAAAAATACCAATCTCGGCTCGTTGCTGGCACGTGAAGTTCAGCGAGTTGAGCTTCGATGGTCTGGGGCTGAGTTTTTAAAAGTCCTCGTAGTGGCGCTAGATCCAGCGCAAGACAGGCCTGACGTTTTTTAGCTACTGCGGGAGTTTCGGCCCGTGTGATCGCAAGGATAGGGGCGTCGTTTTGACTGAGTTTAAAATGGGCGTGAATTCGGCGACCCAGTTCGTAGCGCGATAACAATTCTGCGCCGGCCCAATGACATACTCCGCGTACGTCGTGGCGCTCGCACAATTCGAGTATCACTTCGGCGAGATTTTCCGCTGTGCACGTCTGGCGAAATTCATCCGCATAAAGTTTTACCGGGCGCCCCGCGGCCCAGTCGGCGAAAAGCCGTTCATGAGTGCTCCGTTTGCCGCCCGGACTGTTGCCCATGAGTAGAGGCGCACGCAGTGTTACAGCAAATTCCGCTGCATGGGCTTGTACAGCGCGCTCACTCTCAATTTTTTGTCGGCCGTAAAGATTGATCGGTGAGGTGACCTCGCTGATGGCGTAGGACGAGGTGCGGTTACCGTCAAAAACTTGTTCGCTCGAAATATGGATCAGTCGTGCGCTCAGGTGATGCGCGAGGCGTGCGAGCACAGTGGGAAGAGCAACGTTTAATGACTGTGCTCGGGCTGGGTCGGAGTCGCAGGTTTCTGGTATAGAAATCGCGGCGCAGTTTACGATGGCGTCAGGAAAAACTTCTAACAACGCGGCCGTGACGGCGGATTCATCGCCAAGATCTAGTGAGCGACGCGCGAAAAGCCCGGGTAATACTCCAGTGAATTCACCTACGATACCGGTGACTGCGTGGCCGCGACGAGCGGCGGCGCGGGTGAAGGCCGCTCCGACCAAACCAGAAGCGCCGGTGAGAAAAATGCGCATAGGGCGGGCCGACCAAGGGTTTTATAATAATTTAAGGCGCGAGACGTTCGACGATCCAACTGCCATCTTTTTCGCGGCGATAACGTAAGCGATCGTGCAAGCGGCTGCGGCGTCCCTGCCAAAATTCGATCGTTTCAGGAGCTACGCGATATCCACCCCAGTTGGGCGGTAGTGGCACATCGGCTCCAGCGTGTTTTTTCTCCAAAGCCTTCATCGCATCTTCAAGCGTAGCACGTCCTGGAATGACCGCACTTTGTTGGGCGACCCAAGCGCCGAGTTGGCTAGCGCGTGGGCGTGAGTGAAAATAAGCGGCGCTCTCCTCACGGGCGACCTTGGTGATGGTGCCTTCGATGATGACTTGGCGCTCCAATACGATCCAGGGGAATACTAGGCTAGCGCGTGGGTTGGCCTCGAGCTCGCGGCCTTTGCGGCCCTCGTAGTTGGTGTAGAAAACAAATCCGCGGCCATCGAGACCTTTGAGTAGTACGGTGCGGGCGGAAGGGCGGCCCTCGCGATTGGCGGTGGCGAGAGTCATGGCGTTGGGCTCGGCGATTTTCGCGGCTTCAGCTTCTTGAAACCATTTCTCGAACTGGCGAAACGGATCGCGAGCGAGGTCTTTTTCATTCAGCCCAGCAAGGGCGTAATCTTTGCGGAGGTCGGCCAAGCTCATGATGGTGACGAAGCGTGCGTGTCGCGTTGTGCCCTGTCAAAAATCATCTCTTGCAAATATCGAATAAACGCCGTCCGCAGTCTCCAAGCTTTCGTTTTTCCTGGTTTGTCGTGAAGCTGCAGTGATGGATTTAGCGTCTTGGATTTACCCGTTGTTGTTTCTTGCGGCATTAGCTGCGGGGTTAATCGATTCGATCGCGGGTGGTGGCGGTTTGATTGCGTTGCCTTCGTTACTGATGGCGGGTTTCCCCGTGCCGCTGGCTTTGGGAACAAACAAGCTTCAATCGCTTTTTGGGAGCACGATGGCGGCGGTTCACTATGCGCGGCATGGAGTCGTGGATTGGCGGCGCTGTCGGCTTGGAGTGGTGCTGACCTTTGTGGGCGCTCTCGTGGGAGCTTGGACGGTTCAGCGGATTGATGCCAGTCGGTTGGGATTACTGATCCCGTGGCTGTTGGCGGTGATTTTAATTTACACGATTTTTCGCCCGCAGATTGGCCAGGAAAAGCGCGAATCCAGAATGGCGGCAAAATGGTTTTGGTTAGTGGCTGGAGTGGGGTTGGGTTTCTATGATGGATTTTTCGGGCCTGGGACGGGCATGTTTTGGACGATCGCGCTCGTGCTATTACTCGGCCAAGATTTCATGGCGGCGACGGGTCATACCAAAGTGATGAACGCTGCGAGTAATTTGGCCTCGCTGGGTGTTTTCATCATGGCGGGCCAGGTCGACTGGATTGCAGGCGGGGTGATGGTTGTGGGCCAAATCGTGGGTGCTCGCCTGGGTGCCGGGCTAGTGTTGAAAAAAGGCGCTCGCTTCATCCGGCCAGTGTTTCTGACCATGGTGACACTCACTATTGCACGGCTCGCCTACGTTGAACTGACGCGCGTGCGTTGAGTTAAATTTCTACTTTTTAAGCCATGACGCCTGCAGCCTACATCGATCTAAACGCCGCTGGGCTCCTTGGTCGCCTAAAAACTCTTATTGGTATTTCTACGGTCAATCCGCCTGGAGAAAATTACGATAAGATCACAGCTGGTCTGGCCCAAAATCTTACTGCTTTGGGCTTAAAAACAAAGCGTTATCCGATCCCTGCGGCTTTGCTAAAAAAATCTCTACCTGCCGCCCAGCTCGGATTTCCTCGTTATAATGTCCTGGGCAAACTGGGCGTGCGCGGCGCCAAGAAGACGATTCATTTCAACGCCCATTACGATGTTGTTCCTGTTTCTGGGCGTTGGCGACACGGCAGCCCGTTTAGCGGTGCGGTTGAGCGTGGCTGGATTTTTGGCCGCGGTACGGCGGACATGAAAGGTTCGATTGCTAGCTTGCTTATGGCTCTCGAAGCGTTGCAAGCCACGTGCACGGTCCCGCGTATGAATGTGGAGGTTTCATTTACCGCCGACGAGGAAACGGATTCGGCGCTGGGCACAGGTTGGCTCGTGGAGCACGCGCCGATAAAGCCGGACTACGCCGTCGTGATGGAAGGTGGTGAGGGCTCGGCGGTGTGCTGTGGTCACAATGGGGTCGTGTGGCTTGAAGTCACGGTTCAGGGCCGACCCGCTCACGGTTCGACTCCAGAGCGCGGTATCAACGCGCTCGAAAAAATGGCGGCGCTGGTGCTTGGACTCAACTCGCACAAAAAAGAACTCGCTCGCCGTAAATTTAAAACTCCGGAAGGACGCACGATGGTGCCTACATTAAACATTGGTGGCGTCTTTGGCTGCGGAGAGGGTGCGAAGATCAACACGGTGCCTGCGACGGCGACGTTCACGATCGATCGACGGGTGCTCGCGATGGAAAATCACGGCGCCGCAGAAAAAGAATTGCGCGCGGCTCTAGCGATTGCGGCTAATAAAATTCCCGAATGTCGGATTAAGGTAGCTAAAATTTCGGAGAACTTTGCCTGCTTCACGCCGCCAACTCATCCATTTTTTGCCGCGATGGCGGCGAGCGTCGCCGAAGTAAGACAGGAGCCGGCGGTGTTTAACGTTTCGACGGGTTTTAACGATATGCACTTTTTCGCCGCGCACCGTAAAATCCCGACGCTCGGTTATGGTCCCGGCGGGATTGATTATCACGGCGTCGACGAGCGCGCTCAGGTGAAAGAGTTGATCGCGAGCGCAAAAATTTACGCGGATTTAATGACGAAATTTAGCGGTTAAGAAGAGCCGAAAACTTTCATTTAATTCATTTTACAGCGATAGCGTCTGCGGCGGCCTGTTGAAACGCTTGGCGGACTTCGCTGGCGTCGCTGTTAGGAAAGTTAGTGCGTTGGACCATCAGGATGTAGGCTACGCCGCGAACGGGATCTACCCAGGCTTGCGTACCCCAAGCTCCACCGTGGCCGTAAGAGCCGGGTGCAAGCATGGCGACGACGCCGGGGTGTGGCGTCTTCAAAACACAGGTGCCGACGCCCCAGCCGTAGTTTGTTCCGCGTTGACCGTAGGTGTCGTTTTGAAAAAAGCCGGTCGGCATGGCGGCGGGTGTTTGTGATGTGGAGATGAGCTGTAGTGCGGCCGGCGAGAGGTAGCGTCGACCGTTGAGGGTGCCGCCGTTAAGCAACATCTGGCAAAAACGGGCGTAATCGTGAGCTGAGGAATAGAGACCAGCGTTGCCAGTGGGTGGGCGAGAGCCGCGCGCAGGTGGTGACGCAGAAACTGCTTCGAGTGTGCCGGTGGTTTTATTTTTCGTGTAAGCCGTAGCGAGGAAAGGCAGGTGTTCGGCTGAGGGATAATGCGTGGTATGCTTTAGACCGAGCGGAACAAAAAGCTGGGCCTGAAGAAATTCATCGAAGGTTTTGCCGCTAACAATCTCGACGATGCGGGCGGCCGTGTTGATGCCAGATTGGCAGTAGCGCCATTTGACGCCTGGCTCATTTTGCATGGGAGCGGTGAGCCAAAGTGGTACGAGATCGGCGAGGGTACGGGCGTTGCGTACGCTTGTGGCGGAGGCTTCGCCAAGGCCGGAAACATGGGTGAGAATTTGCAGGAGGGTGAGATTGGCCGGTTGACCGGAGGGGGTCTTGAGCGTTGCGAACTCGGGAATATATATAGCGACGGGATCGGTGAGTTTGAGTTTACCCTCGTCTTGCAGCATGAGCACAGCGGTGGCGGTCATCAGCTTGGTCATGGACATGATATTGAACATCGTGTCGGGCGTCATGAGGCGCTGGGTGGCGATGTCAGCGAAACCATGAGTTTCAAAGTGGAGGACTTTTTCGCGGGAAACCACCAGCGTGACCGCGCCGGCAATTTCTTTTTCATCCAGAGCCGGCTGTAAAGCGGCGGTGATCCCGAAAAGCGTGGGATCAGCGGCGGTTAACCTGGTGGTTAAAGCGGCTATTAAAACGAGGGAGCGCAGGGTAGATTTCATACTGGGGTTTTGCGGGGAGCTAACGATAAGCGGGGATGAAATTATCCGCTCCAGCCTTTGCGAATCATGCTAATGGCAATGGCAGCGAGGAGCATGGAAATGATTTTAGAAATCGCGCGTAGGCCGGTCGAACCGATGAGTCGCACAAGACGTTCGCTGTAAGCAAAAGCGAGGATGATAAGGATGAGATTTACCGCTAAAGCCGCGAGCGTCACGGCTAGCCCAAGGGTCTGAGCGAGTAAGATCAACGTGGTGATCGAAGCTGGACCTGCGATCAGTGGCATGCCCAAGGGTACGACGCCAAAATCTTCAGCCAGTTTGGCGGGTTCTTCTGCAGCGGAGTGGACAAGATCACGCGCGGCGAGCATGAAAAGAATGAGACCGCCAGCGATTTGAAAGTCGCTCGTGGTGATGCCGACGGCGGTGAAAATCGACTGGCCGAGAAATAAAAATAGTAACGCCACTGCCCCACCCGTCCAAGTGGCTTGTTTGGCAATGCGCCGACGTTGCTCTGGCGGGGCACCTTGTCCGAGGGCAATAAAAACCGCGGCGAGACCGATGGGGTCGATTGCCACGAAGAGAGGAATGAACGCTTTTAGGAAGAGTTCGATAACCGGGGGCATGAGGGTGACTATCGCCCCCCGGAGATTACGTGCAAGCCTGCCTCGGGCTTATCCACCGTGCAGATTTAAAAGCTGAGGTAACAAAAAAACTTTCGTGCAGTTCGGCGGGTTCATGGTTTTCTCTACGTTTCCGATATGAAAATCAACGCCACCCTTACTCCGGCCAAGCTCACGAAAAAAACCGCCCGCGTGTTTGAACTCGCTGGCGAAAAAATCCGCGCGATCGACGCCGCATGGGATCCAAGCAAGGGCACCCCCGTTTTTACCGTGCAAGGTAAATACACTTCACGCGGTTGGACTGAGTGGACGCAGGGTTTTCAGTTCGGCATGGCATTTCTACACTTTGATGCGACCGGTGATACGGCGATGCTCGAACGCGGGCGCGTGAAGACCGTGCGCCATATGGCCTCTCATGTCTCGCATGTCGGTGTTCATGATCACGGTTTCAACAACGTTTCAACTTACGGCAACCAGCGCCGCCTCATGCTCGAGGGCAAGACCCGCTTTAACCAAGCCGAGCTCGATTATACGGAGATTGCGTTGAAAGCCTCAGGCGCTGTCCAAGCGGCGCGCTATGCAACTACCCAGTACAAGCAACCGTGGTCGCCGATTCCTGGGGCTGCCGGCGTGGCGCCTAGCGGGTATGTGTACTCGTTTAATGGCCCGCAGTCGTTATTTGCCGACACGATTCGCTCTATGCGTTCCCTCGTTGTAGCGCATCAGCTTGGCCACACTCTCATGGGCGAAGGAGACAAGCCCACAAATTTATTGCACCGCGCAATCGAACACGCGGCGACGACCGCGCGTTTCAACGTCTTCTTCGGCCAGGGCCGTGATAGTTATGACGTACGTGGTCGAGTGGCGCACGAAAGTATTTTCAATCGAAATGATGGCCAATTCCGTTGTTCGTCCTCCCAGCAAGGTTACTCGCCGTTCACGACGTGGACGCGTGGTGCTGCTTGGATCATTACGGGCTACGCCGAGCAATTAGAGTTTCTCGACACGGTGAAAGGCTCTGACCTCGATGCGGTTGGTGGCCGGCGTGCAGTCACGGATCTCTTTTTGGAGACCGCTAAGGCGACGAGTGATTACTACATAGACGGATATTCTGCCAAAGACGGTATTCCATACTGGGACAGTGCTGCGCATAATACGCACAAACTCGGTGATTTTACGAAACGCGCTGCCGATCCTTTCAACGCGCATGAGCCGGTCGACAGTTCCGCTGCAGCTATCGCCGCGCAAGGCATGCTCCGTCTGGGCCGTTGGCTGGATGCGAATGGTGAAAAAGCCGCCGGCAAAAAATATTTTCAAGCTGGTCTCACAATTGCCGACACGCTTTTCGACGAGCCCTATCTTTCGACTGACAAAAAACACCAAGGTCTGCTCTTGCACAGTGTTTATCACCGTCCAAACGGCTGGGACCATGTACCGAAGGGACAGAAAGTGCCGTGTGGCGAATCATCGATGTGGGGTGATTACCACGCAATGGAGCTCGCACTGCTTATCCAGCGATTGTCAGAAAACAAATATTACACATTTTTTTGATCTCTAGGTGCCTTTTTCGCCGATAGCGGCGTTGGCCAACTCATTTTCGAGACCGCGGAACTAAGCCGCGGTCTTTTTTATTTTTTTGGCTAAATACAACCTTTGCGCGTTGCGGCGTGGAATCCTGTGCCCAGTATTATATGTCCCATGGCCCACGCCGTATCTACCTCTGCAGATTTAGATTCAGTGCCCGTTTTTCAGGCTCGGGCCTTGGTAAAAACTTATGGTGAAGGAGAAGCGATGGTACGCGCATTGGCTGGATTGGATCTTGAGTGTCGCTCGGGAGAGTTAGTTGTCGTACTTGGAGCTTCTGGCAGTGGTAAATCGACCTTACTGAATTTGTTGGGCGGGCTCGATACGCCCACCAGCGGCAGTTTATTTTATCGAGGTTGGGATCTTGGCGGTGCTGACGAAGCCGGTCTGACGCGTTATCGACGCGAAGCGGTGGGTTTTGTTTTTCAATTTTATAATCTGATTCCAAGTCTGACCGCTCGAGAGAACGTCGCGCTTATCACCGAGATCGCCGCGGATCCGATGAGCCCAGAGGAAGCGCTTCATATGGTGGGTCTCGGGGCCCGCATGGATCATTTTCCCGCCCAGCTTTCAGGCGGCGAACAACAACGTGTTGCCATTGCTCGTGCGATTGCGAAACGCCCTGCTGTACTCATGTGCGACGAGCCTACGGGCGCACTTGATGTGAGCACGGGAAAGGTGGTTCTTGAAGCGATCGAGCGCATCAATCGCGAACTTGGTACGCTTACGTTGATCATTACCCATAATTCCGTGATGGCGGAAATGGCGGATCGTGTGCTCACCCTTTCCGACGGGCATATCACGGGTGTAAAACATAATCACACGCGCGCGGCGGCCAGCACGCTGGCGTGGTAAAGCCTAAGTGGATCCGTCATGTCGTTGCTGGATCTTAAATTGCTCCGCGATCTGCGCGCCTTAAAATCGCAAGCTGCAGCTGTTGCCATTGTCATGGCTTGTGGTTTGGCGATGATGATTATGACGCGCAGTCTTATCGTTTCGTTGGAGACGACGCGTGATGCCTATTATCGCGACAATCATTTCGCGCAAATTTTTTCCCGGCTTAAACGTGCGCCCAACTCCGTGGCTTCCCAACTCGCGGCGATTCCTGGGGTCGCGACGGTGCAGACTGGTATCGCATTATCGGTTACACTGGATTTGCCTGGTGTGATCGAACCCGCGACAGGGCTCATCCAATCACTCCCTGAGCAAGGTGAGCTTACGCTCAATCGTCTGCATCTTCGAGCGGGGCGAATTTTAGTGGGGCGTGAATCGACGGGCGAGATTTTGGTCGGAGAAGCTTTTGCCCAAGCTAATCAGCTCCAACCTGGAGACGAGATGGCGGCTGTGCTCTATGGTCGGCGGCAACATTTCCGCATCGCCGGCATTGTGCTTTCACCCGAGTTTATTTTTGAAGCGCCGCCAGGTTCCGCGTTGCCCAATAATAAGACATACGGGGTTTTTTGGATGCCGTACAAGGAGCTGGCTCGGGCTAGTAATCTGGATGGAGCGTTCAATCAGCTTTCCTTGCGGTTGGTGCCGGGAGCTTCTGAGCCGGCGGTTATAGCAGCGGTTGATCACATCTTAAGGCCTTACGGTGGACGCGGTGCTTATGGTCGTGCATCGCATCCTTCTCACACGCGTTTGCGTGATGAAATCAATATCCTCAATGGACTCTCCATTGGGTTCCCGCTGGTTTTTCTCAGTGTCGCGGCGTTCATGACCAATGCGGTTATGAGTCGGCAGATAACGTTGCAGCGCGAACAGATCGCGATTTTGAAGGCTTTTGGTTTTTCTAACGGTGAGATCGGCCGTCACTATCTTAAATTTTCCATTATAATCGTCGCCGGCGGCACCGCGTTGGGTGTCTTGGGAGGCGTGTTTTTGGGTGAACGGCTAGTGGATTTATATCATGTTTTCTTCCGGTTTCCGGCGCTAAATTTTCAACTAGCCTCGGCTGTGGTGGTCTTGGCCGTTTTGGTGAGTTCGATTGCGGCGATTATTGGTGTCGCGGGCTCGGTGCGTGCGGCGGTACGACTGGCACCGGCGGAGGCGATGCGGCCTGAGCCGCCATCGAGCTATCGACCCGCGTTAATGGAACGCTTGGGCTTTGGCCGGCTGTTTACGGTGACGTTTCGGATGGCATTAAGAAATATCGAACGTCGACCGGTGCGTGCGTCGCTCACGGTTGGTGCATTGGCTTTGGCGACGGGAATATTGATTGTGCCCAATGCGTTTCGTGACGGCATCGGTCATGTACTCGATTATCAGTGGGATTTGATTCAGCGGCAGACGGTGATGGTGTCGCTCATTGAACCGAGTCCGGCGCGCACGTTGGCTGATTTCAAGGCGTTGCCAGGGGTGATTTTAGCGGAGCCGGTGTTTGGGGCGGCAGTGGAATTGCGTGCGGGCAATCAATTTCGTCGCTTAAGTATTACTGGTTTACCCGGTCAGGCGGAGTTGTATCGCGTGATGGATAGTAGCGGGCGTCAGATTACTTTACCGCCGGAGGGAATCGTCCTCTCCAGAAAGTTGGCGGAGGTACTTGATGTAAAAATCGGCGAAATGCTTTTTGTGCGTGGATTAGAGGGTAAGCGGGTGGAATTTTCTGTGCCGGTGAGTGGATTATCCGAAGATTTTGCGGGAACAGCGGCGTATATGGAAATTAGTGCGCTGAACCGTCATCTAGGTGAGGGCGATCGTATTAATGCTGCTTATCTGACGGTGGGCGCAGCTCAATGGAATGAGTTCTTGCGTGCGATGAAGGCTTCACCACGTGCGGGCAGTGTGGTGGTGAAAAACAAAATACGGCAGGGATTTCGCGAGACGACGGCGCAGAGTATCGGTTTGTTGCAGCAGATTTATCTGACTTTTGCCGCCGTGGTAGCCTTTGGTATTGTTTATAATAGTGCGCGAATTTCGCTCAGTGAACGTCAGCGTGAACTCGCGACTTTGCGGGTGATTGGGTTTACGCGCCGAGAGGTGGCGACAGTTTTAGTGGGTGAGTTGGTGATGCTGACGTTGATCGCGTTGCCTTGTGGTTTGTTGATTGGTTCAGGTTTTGCGCGCGTGATTTTGATGACGGTCAACACGGAGTTTGTGCGTTTGCCGTTGATTCTTACGGCGCAGAACTACGCATTTGCGGTTTTAGTTGTGACGGTAGCCTCGGTGGTCTCGGCGTTGCTCGCGTGCCGGCGGCTTGATCAATTGGATTTGGTGGGTGTGTTGAAGGCCCGCGATTAATTTTTATTTCTCACATATTTTATCATGAAAGCATCTTCGTCTTTGCGAGTTGAACCAGGGGTTAAGAATAAAAAAAATTTGGAGGCGCGGCGTTGGTCGCGTTGGTTGCCGTGGATCGTGGGCGGCGCATTGACTGCGCTCATTGTGATTGGGTTGTTGCCGAAACCTTTGCCGGTGGAAATTGCGATGGTCTCGCGCGGTGATTTGCGGGTGACGGTTAATGAGGAGGGCATGACGCGGGTAAAAAATCGTTACGTGATTGCTAGCCCCGTGGCGGGGCAGTTGCGACGAATCGATTGGAAGCCGGGAGCGGTAGTGGAAGCAGGTAAGACGGTGCTCGCGGTCTTGGAATCAGGTGGCGCGGATATTTTAGATGCGCGTAGTCTGGTGCAGGCGGAGGCGCGGGTGCGTGCTGCGCAAGCGGCAGTTGCGCAGGCGCTCGCTCAGCGCTCACGCGCGCTGGCCAATGCGAATCTGCAACGGGAAGACTTCGCTCGACAAAAAACGTTGTTCGCTAGCGGGGTGTTGTCGCGGCAAGAATTTGACGCCTCCGAAACTCGAGCAACGACGACCGCTCAAGAGGCCCGAGCCGCCGAGTTTGCTGCGCAGATCGCGGAATTTGAAGCGGCGCAGGCGCAGGCCTTGTTATTGCGTGGACAGCCCGCGGAGGCGGGGGCACGCGGGGAGCCTTTGGTTATTTTGTCTCCTGTCAGTGGTCGGGTGTTGCGGGTGATGCAGGAGAGCGAGCGACTCGTGCCGGCGGGATTTGCGTTATTAGAAGTGGGTGACCCGACAGATCTCGAGGCGCGGATTGAGGTGCTTTCGCGGGATGGTGTGGCGATTCAACCGGGTGCTCGCGTGCAGCTTGAACAATGGGGTGGCCCGTTGGCGTTGAATGCCCGAGTGCGCGTAGTGGAGCCTTCGGCGTTTACTAAAGTCTCCGCTCTAGGAGTCGAAGAACAGCGAGTTTACGTGATCGTTGATTTTACAGATCCACTTGAGGTGCGGCGCTCGCTGGGTGATAATTACCGGGTTGAGGCGCTCATTGAAACGTGGTCGGGCGAAAATATTTTGAAAGTGCCGGCCGGCGCGTTGTTTCAACGTGGCGCGCAGTGGCAGACGTATGTGGTGGCCGGTGCGCGAACGAGGTTGCGCACGGTGCGCGTAGGTCGCAGCAGCGGTCGAGAGACGGAAATTTTGGAAGGTTTAACCGAGGGGCAAAAAGTGGTGGTTTACCCTGGAGATCAGATTGCTGATGGGTCGCAAATTAAGCCGATAGTGGTGCCGTATTAAAATTAGCCCTACTCTACCCCACCCGCCCCGCCCCGCGCTGTGATGCGATGCGATGCGTGCGGTCTGGTTAGGCTTGGTGGTTTACGGAAACAGCCAAGTGGCTAGCCATGAGTCATCGTCGCGTACGAATACGCGGCGGTCGTGATGGCGGAATGGCCGTTGTTGCCAAAATTCAATTTTTTCTGGCACGACTCGGTATCCATTCCAGTAAGACGGACGCGGCACTTTGCTGATGCCAAATCGCAAGGTGTGAAGCGCCACAGCTTGCTCGAGCTCGAAACGATTTTGCATGGGTAGAGATTGGCGAGAAGCCCAGGCGCCGATCTGACTTAGTCTTGGACGGGTTGCAAAATACGCATCGGCTTCGGTGGCGGTGATCAACTCGATGGTGCCTTCAATGCGAATTTGGCGTTCGAGTGTCGCCCAGTGAAAGCAAAGGGCGGCGCGAGGATTGGAGGCGAGATCGCGGCCTTTGGGGCTGGTGGTGTGGGTGTAAAAAACAAATCCGTGCGGGTCGGCTTGTTTTAATAGGACCATGCGCACGGCGGGTCGCCCAGTAACGTCAGCGGTGGCCAAGGCCATGGCAGTGGGATCGACGGGTTCGTGTTCATGCGCGTGGGCTAGCCAACTTGCAAACAGAACAAAAGGATCCGTCGTTGCGTCCATATTTGTCAGTTTGCTGGGTTTGTGGTTAGTTGGCTCGGCGGGTATTGGCGAAGGGTGTGCGTAGATTGGCGGATAGGGTTAATAGGGTTGAGGTGGCTTTTGACTTGGCGCGGATGGGTGGCGGGCGTTGGTTCGCTGCGCGATGTCACGACATGTTGAAACGATTGCTGCTTTAGCTACGCCGGTGGGCACTGCCGCGATTGCGTTGGTGCGAGTGAGTGGAATCGAAGCAGGGCGATTGGCGCGGGAGATTTTCGGCGTCTTGCCGCAGGCGCGCCGGGTGCGGCATGGAGATTATCGGGATCGCGCCGGGGTATTGTTGGATGATGTGGTGTGGGTTTTTTTTGCGGGCCCAGGTAGCTACACAGGTGAGGATACCTTGGAGATTTCCTGCCATGGTAATCCTTACGTGGCGCAGCGGGTGTTGGAGGATTTGTTAGCGCGGGGGTGTCGTGCAGCGGAGCCGGGCGAGTTCACGCAACGGGCTTTTTTGGCCGGAAAAATGGATTTATCTCAGGCTGAAGCAGTTATGGATTTAATCCAGGCGCGCAGTGAGCGGGCTTTGGTGGCGGCCAATCGACAGTTGCGTGGTGCCCTAGGGCGGCAGATGGCGGTGCTGATTGATGCGCTGTTGCTAGGATTGGCCCGAGTGGAGGCTTATATTGATTTTCCGGATGAGGACCTGCCGCCGGAGGATCAAGCGGTGGTGTCGGCTCAAGTGGCGGAGGTTCTACGTGGAACCGAACGCTTGTTGGCGACGAGTCATTACGGCGAGGTGTTGCGGAATGGGATTAAGACGGTGATCATCGGCGAGCCGAATGCGGGAAAGAGTTCATTGTTAAACTGTTTGGTGGGAAAAGATCGGGCGATTGTGAGCCCTGAGCCGGGGACGACGCGTGATTTTATCGAGGAAGTTGTGAATATCGGGCCGCATTGCCTCCGTTTGATCGATACGGCCGGATTGAACCCCGCTCCAGGGGCGGTAGAAAAATTAGGGATTGAAAAAACCTTCGAAATTGCGGGTGAGGCGGATCTTTTTGTGGTAGTGATGGCGGTTAACTCCCCTACCCTATTGTTAGACAAAGTTTTAAGAGAAAAAATTCATCCCGAGAACACCCTAGTGGTATGGAATAAAATTGATCTGGCGCCGGCGCCGGTTTTGGCCGGCACCTGGAAGGGTTTATCCACGATTGAGGTCTCGGCGGCGACCGGCGAGGGTTTGGAGGGATTGCGGGCGAAGATCATCGCGTTGGCGGATGGCCTCACGCCAGCACTTGGAGAGGATGTGGTGGCAATCAACGCTCGGCATGCTCAGGCGCTTAAGCAGGCGCGGGCTGATCTCGCCTCCGCGGCGGAAAAGCTCGCAGCGGGCGAAGCGGCCGAGTTGTTGGCGAGCGACTTGAGGGGGGCTTTAGCGGCTTTGGGTGAGATATCCGGCAAGGTGGATAACGAGCGGATGCTGGACGCTTTATTCGCCAATTTCTGTATCGGTAAATAAGGTTTTATTTTTTGTATTATAATGATTTACAACAATATACCGTTTGATGTGATTGTGTGTGGCGCGGGTCATGCAGGGGTGGAAGCGGCGCTTGCGGCCGCGCGAATGGGGGCCTCTACCCTACTCCTCACGGGTAATATCGATACTATCGCGCAGATGAGCTGTAATCCAGCTATTGGTGGTCAGGCCAAGGGGCAAATGGTACGCGAGATCGATGCTTTGGGTGGCGAGATGGCAATCAACACGGATGTCACGGGAATACAATTTCGTTTACTGAACGAGTCGAAGGGCGCGGCGGTGCAGTCACCCCGTGCTCAATGTGATAAAAAAGCCTACCAGTTCCGACTGAAACACACGTTGGAGCTTCAAACTAATTTACGGGTATTTCAAGCCACTGTGACTGAGTTGGTTTACGAGGCCGGTAAAGTCGTCGGTTGCCGCACTAATTTAGATATCGAATTTCGTGGGCAAACGGTCGTCGTGACCACGGGGACATTTTTGCGTGGCCTCATGCATATTGGCCAAAACAAGAATGAAGGCGGTCGACTAGGGGATTTTAGCGCCAAAACCCTATCAGCGAGCTTTCAGCAGGCCGGAATCGAGTTGCAGCGGCTTAAAACGGGTACGCCGCCACGTTTATTAGGTCGTAGCTTAGATTTTACGCGGATGCAGGAGCAAAAAGGTGACGAGCGCCCCACTCTGTTTGCGTTTCATGACACGCGCGATCCCCAGGATTTGTTCCACGTGGAACAAACCGGTGAACGTCGGTTGGGTTGGCAGCCAGGTTGTGAACAAGTTTCCTGTTGGATGACTCACACAACGGCGGAAACGGCGGATATTGTGCGCCGTAACCTGAGTAAGTCGGCGATGTACAGTGGTGAAATCGAAGGCGTTGGCCCTCGTTATTGTCCTAGCATTGAGGACAAATTCGTCCGCTTCGCGGATAAGCCGCGGCATTTACTTTTCCTCGAGCCCGAGGGTCGTTCGACCAATGAATTTTATGTGAATGGTTTGTCAACAAGTCTGCCCTTCGAGGTTCAACTCGAGATGGTTCATAGTATTCCGGGTTTGGAGCGCGCGGAATTGTTACGTCCGGCTTATGCGGTAGAATATGATTTTGCGCCGCCCACCCAGTTGTTTCCATCGCTGGAATCTAAGAAGGTTGAAAATCTCTTTTTCGCCGGTCAAATCAATGGGACTTCGGGTTATGAAGAAGCGGCAGCTCAGGGTTTAGTCGCGGGCGTTAATGCCGTGCAAAAGGCGAGGGGAGGGCAGCCCCTAGTGATGCAGCGGCACGAGAGCTACATTGGGGTGTTAATCGACGATCTTGTAACCAAGGGCACCAATGAACCTTATCGCATGTTTACCAGTAGGGCAGAGCACCGGTTATTGTTCAATCACAGCAGTGCCGAATTGCGGCTATGGCAGCATGCGAAGGAGCATGGGTTGATCAGCGCCAGCCGAAGTGAACGTATTCAACAAAAGCGGGGGCGGATCCAGCATTGGCTTACTTATTTTGAAAAGGAGCGCACGCAGGGCGAAACATGGGGTGATAAAATGCGACGGGGCGGGGCAGGGGTGGACACGCCGGAATTATTTAATCAAGAGTCGCTTGAGATTCGGCAAGAAGTTATATATAATGTTGTTTATCAAGGATATATTGAAAGAGAGCATCGGCACGTGAAGAAATTAAGTCAGATTGAAAAAATCCGTCTGCCAGCAGATTTAGATTATCTAGCGGTGCGTGGTTTGCGGCGTGAATGCGCGCAAAAACTGGCGACATTTAAGCCGTTTAATCTGGGTCAAGCCAGTCGAATCAGTGGTATAAATCCCTCGGACATAAGTGTTTTAATGATTTTAATGGAATCCACCCATGCGGGTTGATGGCCTCTTAAACGCGAAAAATTTTTAAAAATTGTGGAAAACGCCCTGCGCACCGCTGCATACGTCTCGAAGCTTGCAGAACGACAAGTTGCTTTGAAGGCGACGAGTGCGAGGTTATTGGCGGGGGTGGGGGCGTGTGTATTGGAAATTGGCGCAGGGCATGGACATTTTTTGACGGCTTATGCCGCCGCGCATCCTGAGCGTGTGTGTCTGGGCTTGGATATTATCTCCGAGCGCGTAGAGCGGGCAAATCGGAAGAAAAACCGAGCACGTTTAAGCAATCTTCACTTTCTGCATGCGAGTGCGGAGGATTTTTTAGCGTCGTTGCCGGAAAACGTCCGATTTACGGATCTTTTTGTGCTATTTCCGGATCCTTGGCCTAAGCGCCGGCATCATAAAAACCGGCTGATGCAGGCGGATTTTCTCTCGCAGATCGCAGCCAAAGCAGGAGAGGGAATGCGACTGTATTTTAGGACCGACGACCTCGATTATTTTACCGCAGCAAGGGCGGTGGTGATGGAACATCCAGTCTGGCAAGTCTTAGACGCACCTTGGGCTTTTGAATACGAGACGGTTTTTCAAGAGCGTGCTCCAGGTTATCAATCCTTGGTGGCAGGGTTACGCGGGGTGAGGGCAGGGGTTTAGTAGAAGAACGGACACAGTGGGGTAAAAAAGCAACTTCACGTCAGTGCGAGATGGTTTACGGGATTGACGGAGGGGATTGCGTTTGCCTATGTCAGAACCTTTCAAAACCTCTCAAGCTGTATCGCGCGCCATGTCCCGAGTCCTTAAACTCGCTTCTCTCTTTATCCTGCTTCTGACCGCTCAAACCGCGTCAGCGAGTGAAGGCGGCGTTTCGCCAGCAGCCTCAAAATTGTATGATTTTGGCGGGGGTTGGGCTATCACTAACAGTATGGTAACCGGTTGGTTGTTTTCGGCGGCCATGATAGGTCTGATACTATGGTTGATTGGTAAGCCCTCGATTTTACCCTCCAAGGGTCAAGCGGTGGTTGAATCTTTGGTGAGCGGATTGCGGGATTTGTTGGAGCCGATTATTGGTAAAAAGGCGTTCCCTTTTGCGTTCCCGCTGCTTTTAACGTTTTTCATTTTCATTTTGATGCAGCACTGGATGGGTTTGCTTCCCGGTGTGGGCACGATGGGCATGGGGCATGAGGTTAACGGAGAATTTCACCTTACGACACCCTTGATCCGGCCGGTGATGGCCGATTTCAACGCAACCATCGCGCTCGCGGCGATCTCCTTTGGTGCGTGGTTGATCATCATTTTCAAATTTGCTGGTCCCAAAATGATCTGGCAGGACATTTTTGGTAACAAAGCCGATAAGAAAGAGACTCCGCTGATACTGTATTATACCCTATCGGTCGTTTTCTTGGTCGTAGGCGTGATCGAAATCATGTCGATCAGTATTAGACCATTCACGCTTTCGGTCCGTTTGTTCGGTAATATTTTCGGTGGCGAAAGCTTGTTGCACGGCACGGGTTATTTTTTCGTCTTCTATTTTATGGAGCTGTTAGTCGGGCTGATTCAGGCTTTGGTTTTCACGCTCCTTAGTTCGGTTTATATTGGCCTTATTTGTAATCATGGCGATGGCCACGATCACGAGCACGGTGCGGAGCAAGGACATCACTGATTTTTTAACCCTTTACCGTCGGGAGCGTGCCAAAGCGTGCGCACGGCGGCAACTACAACCAAAAATACATCCACCACATGACCACCATCATCGCTGAAATCAACGGCAACATCGCCAGTGCATTCGGTCTTCTCGGCGCCGCCATCGGCGTCGGTATGATCGGCACCAAAGCCGCCGAAGC
>CANHAH010000002.1 GCA_947458705.1 Opitutia bacterium
AATCCCACCCTTAGTATTTACAACGGCGACGGTCAGCTTGTGCTCCAGAATGACACGTGGGGCTCGACGGATAATGACCAAACGGTTCTCAGTGCTACGACCACCGCCGCCGGCGCTTTTGCCCTCGGCACGACGACCGCCAACGGCTCCAACGATGCCGCCCTTGTCGCCACTCTATCTCCTGGCACGTATACCGCGCAGGTTAGCGGCGTAAATAACACCTCTGGTATCGGCTTGCTGGAAGTCTACGACATCAGTGGATCTGCACGCTTAATCAATCTCTCAACCCGCGCCGTTGTCGCCGCTGGCAACGGTGTCCTGATCTCCGGCCTTGTTATTGCTCCTAGCACGGGCCCTCGTCGCTTGCTTATCCGTGCGGCTGGTCCGGCGCTCACAGCGCTCGGCGTGGGCGGCGCTATCGCCGATCCTGTTTTTTCGATTTATGATGGTAAATCTGTCATCATCTCCGGTGGATCCAACGACAACTGGTCTTCCGGCACCGCGGCCAACACCGCTGCTGTTTCCGCCGCTTTCGCTAAGGCCGGTGCTTTTCCCTTTGCTGAAGGTTCTCGAGATGCGGCTCTTGTTATCGATCTCAATCCCGGCAGTTATACAATCCAAGTGGCCGGTGTTGGTGGTACCGGCGGCGTTTCCCTCGTCGAGGTGTACGACCTGTCCCCTGAAAGCCTTTCCACGGTTGGCGTCTCCGCCTCGATTGCGGCGGCTGATTCGCGTGGCACCTCACCTGTAGTTTTCACGCTTAATCGTGTTGGTGATCTCTCCAAGGCCATCACGGTTGGCTATGCGCTCAGCGGTACCGCTCAATCTGGTGTCGATTATGTGCCTGTGAGCGGCGTGGCTAGTTTCGCCGCCGGCGCCTCCACGGCCACGGTTAGCCTCGTACCCAAGTCCAACGGGTCCAACATCAATAACCGTATCGCTACCATAACCCTACTATCCAACAACAACTACGGCGTCTCTAGCAACGACAGTGCCAGCGGTTCTTTCTTCTATAATTCTGGTTCGCTCTTCATCTCCAACTTGCGCACGCCGGCGACAGTCACGGGCTCCACGGCCTACGGAACCGGCACCATCCAACTGGCGCCTGACGAGAAATCCGCTTACGTTAATGTCTCATTCTCCAACCTTAGCTCACCGCAGATTGTGGCTCACCTCCAGATCGACGGTAACTATGTTTATAATCTGCCGCAGGGCCAAGTCAGTTACGCTGCTTGGGACTTTGCCCCTACTGGCACCTACAGCACTGCAGACCTAATCGCGGCTCTCAAAGCCGGACGTATTTCGATCTCGATCGACACTGCCAAGTTTACCACCGGTGAACTCGCCGGCAATTTCGTGAAAACTTCTGGTACGGCCGCCTTTAATGCTCCCGTTGCTGCCGCTGCCTTCGATCTCACCAAAATTACCACTCAAGACGCATCCCGCTTCCTTGCACAAGCTACCTTCGGTGTTCGCAATGAGGACATCTATACTCTGATCAACAAAGGCTACAACGCATGGTTGAATGAGCAGATGACACTCCCAGCTTCACTCCACTTTGTCGAAGCCAGCGCCGATTTCGCCAACAATAACTCTGGTGGCGCCGGCGGCAACGCCACCACAGGGGTGCTTAATACCCGTATCGGCCTCATCCATCGACAGCACGCTTGGTGGAAACTCGCGCTTAATGCCCCTGACCAGCTACGCCAACGCGTCGCTTTTGCCCTTAGCCAAATTCTCGTTACCTCTGATCAAAATAGCACCATCGCCAACTGGCAAGACGGTCACGCCAATTACTACGATCTACTCGTTCGCGGTGCCTTCGGCAACTTTCGTACGCTCCTAGAAAACGTCACGCTGAGCCCCAACATGGGCATCTACCTTAGCTCCCTGCGCAACCGCAAGGCCACCTTCAACACGGCCGGCGTTCAACTCACTCAGGCCGATGAAAACTACGCCCGTGAGGTCATGCAGCTTTTCACTATCGGCCTCAATGAACTCCAGCCCGACGGCACCCTTAAACTCGACGTCAACGGTCAACCCATCCCGACCTACACCCAAGACACCATCGTCCAGATGGCTAAGGTCTTCACTGGCTGGGGCTACTATCAATCTACTAACCCCACCTTCACCGGCGGCGGGGGCCTCAGCGAGAATTATCTCAGCCCCATGGTGCTTTACCCGGCATTTCACGACGACACCGTGAAAACCATCGTCACGGGTAAAGTCCTGCCCGCCACCCAAGGCGGCGCAAAAGACCTCAAAGATACCCTCGACACTCTTTTTAATCATTCCAACACCGGCCCCTTTATCTCACGCCAACTCATTCAGCGACTAGTCACCAGCAATCCCAGCCCTGGGTACATTTACCGCGTTGCCTCTGTTTTCGCCAACAATGGCGCTGGCGTTCGCGGTGACCTCGGCGCGGTTGTTCGTGCGATCCTCACTGATTATGAAGCCCGCTCTTCCGCTCTTCTCAACGCAGTGGGCCACGGTAAAGCCAAGGAACCACTCCTTCGCGCCACCGCACTCCTGCGCGCCTATGGTGGGGCCACCACCACTACTCCAGGTGGACGCTACACCGCGGGTAGTGGCTTTAGCCTCAGCAACCCCGAAGGTTCTCTCGCCCAATCTGCTGGTCGTGCTAACACCGTCTTCAATTTTTACGAGCCCGACTACATCTACCCCGGAGCCATCGCCTCCGCTGGACTTTTCGCTCCCGAATTCCAAATTTTCAACGATACCACGGCCATTTCGGCCCCTAATTATCTTTACGGCATCATCTACAGTACGCCATCGGCCACTTCGGTCGGACTCACGCTCACTGATTTACTCCCTCTAGCCAAAGCTCCACAGCAATTGGTCGATTACATGAACCTTATCCTATGCGGTGGCACTATGACGCAATCAGACACCAACCTGATCGTTTCTGCTCTCACGCGCATGCCCACCGCGACCACGGATCTAGAAAAAGTCCGCTCCGCTCTCTATCTTGTTGTCACTTCCCCCGAAGGCTCCGTTCAAAAATAATCTGCCCATGAATCCCAAAAACCCCACCTTCGATCCCGCTCGCCGCAAATTCATCGGCTCGTGTTGCTCCGCGGTCGGCGCCACCGGCATGTTGTCCACCCTGGCGCAACTGCGTCTCACCGGCGCCATTGCCAGCCCCGGCAACGGTCCTGTCACCCCAAACACGGCCGGCGCACTGCCATCCGACTACAAAGCCCTTGTCTGTCTCTTCTTCGCGGGCGGCAACGATGCCAATAATTTCATCATCCCTAACGACGCCGCCGGCTACGGCTCCGCCACCTCCGACACGGGCTACGCCTCCATCACCGGTGGTCGCGGCGCGCTCGCCCTCCCGCAAAACACCTTGCTGGGCATCAACCCCAAGACCTCCGACGGCCGCGCCTGGGCCATTCACCCCAGCTTCAACGCTGATGTCGCTGGCACCAACACCACCGGCCTCAAATCCTTATTCGATTCCGGTCAGATGGCGTTCATGGCCAACGTCGGTACGCTCGCGGTCCCTACTACCCGCGCACAATATCTCGCGCGCTCCGTCCCGTTGCCCATGTCGCTTTTTTCCCATAACGACCAACAGGTTGAATGGCAAAGCAGCATTGCCGACAAAGCCTTCGCCTCCGGCTGGGGTGGCCGACTCGCCGACCTCACCGATGCCTTCAACTCCAACAACTCGATCTCCATGTCGATCACGTTGAACGGCCAAAACTCCTTTCAAGTTGGCCGCAACGTTGTCCAGTACTCCGTCAGCCCCAACGGAGCGATCACGCTCAGCGGCTCCAGTGCTCCCACGGGAACCTCGTTCGCCGCCATTCGAACCAAGGCCCAAAATGATCTCCTAGCGGCTCAAAACAACAATCTGTTCGAGACCGCCTTCGCTGGCCTCACCTCCAACGCCATCTCCGACAGCGCGCTCGTCTCCAGTATTTTTTCGCGCGCTCTACCTTTCACCACGGCGTTTCCCAACACCGGCCTTGGTCAACAACTCCGCACCATCGCGCGTCTCATCGCCGCTGCCCCAGAACTCGGTCTTAAACGCCAAGTCTTCTTCGCGCGCATCGGCGGCTTTGACCTCCACGAATCTCAACTAGGCGCTCACGCTAACCTGATCGCCGATATCTCGCGCAGCGTCTCCGCTTTCTACAACGCGACCGTCGAACTCGGCGCCGCTCAACAAGTCACCACCTTCACCGCCTCGGACTTCGGCCGCACCTTCAATACCAACGGCGACGGCTCCGACCATGCCTGGGGCTCCCACCACTTCGTCGTCGGCGGCGCCGTCAAAGGTGGCGATATCTACGGCAAAATGCCCACCCTTATCCGCAGCGGCCCCGATGATTCCGGTACGCGCGGCAATTGGATTCCTACGACTAGCGTCGATGAATATAGCGCTACGCTCGCGTCATGGTTCGGCGTTAGCGCCACCAATCTACCGGTGGTTCTGCCTAACATTGGCCGCTTCTCGCGCGCCAATGTCGGTTTCCTCTAAGTCTCTATCCCACGCGCGCGCCTTTTTGCGCGCGCGCCCACGTCCCGTATGACCTCGCGCCGTCTGTTGCCGGCCCTCGGACTATTGCTCTTATTGGGCCTCCTTGTTTGGTGGTTTCTGCCCACCGAGCCCGATCCCGCGACCGCGACCCCTCCAGCTATTTCCGTTCCCTCTCCGGAAGCTGCTGACGCGCGCCGCGAAAAAAATCTTCCCCAGCCCCCTCGCGCTCTCACCGCCCCATACGATGCCCCCGCTTCGCTCGCCGCTGATTTAAACTCCCCACGCTCCGACATTACCCGCGACCTCAACCTCATCAACGACCTCTTCACCAACTGGCGCATCAACTTCCCTAGTCTCGGGCACCCTTTCGGCGAAAATTCCGAAATTACACGCGCACTCCTCGGCGAAAACCCATTTCGTCTGCCCCTCATGCCGCGCGATCACCCCGCGATCAACGCCGCCGGTGAACTCACCGATCGCTGGGGCACCCCCTTTCATTTTCATGCCCTCGCCAGTGACCGCATGGAAATTCGCTCGGCCGGCCCCGATAAAAAATTTGGCACTGCTGACGACGTCCGCCTCACGCCTCCCGGCCTCGACCCGCCTTTGTAAACAAAAACCGCCCAGCTGGCTTTTTTGTTTTTTCGAGCACTGAGCGGCACCTTCGATTGATGGAGCGTGTTTCTTCGCTATTTTCCTGCAACCTCTCGCCTTCGCCAGCGTCTCGACAATGACTCCATCATCCCCAAATTTAATTTCTATCATGTTCGCCACCCCGCCCGCTTCCTGCTCGCGTTCTCGATTTTTCACTCGCGCCCGCCGTGCCTTCACGCTCCTCGAAATCCTAGTCGTGCTCGCCATTATCGGGCTCCTTGCCGGCCTCGCTATTAGTAACGTAGACAAAATCTTCGGCGGCGCCCAAGTCACCACCGCCTCGCTCTTCGTTAAAGAGAGCATGAAAACTTCGCTCACGACCTACCGCATTCATCTCGGCGATTACCCTTCCAGCGCTGAAGGTATTCTTGCCCTGGTCTCGGCCCCCGCCAACAAAGCCGACCGTTGGCGCGGCCCCTATATCGAAGGTGGCAAAGTTCCCCTCGATCCTTGGGGCGAGCCCTATCAATACCGATATCCTGGCACCAAAAATAAAGGTAGCTATGACCTTTATTCCAAAGGTCCTGACAAAGCCGACGGTACCGAAGACGATATCGGCAATTGGGATTCCACCGCGGCCGCCACGCCTGCAAAATAATTCATGATCGAGTGCGGCCAGCAACCGGCGGCAGGCGGCCGGGCCGCAAGGGTAGGGCACTTCGCTCCGGTCGTTTCCCGTGCCGCTCGCCGAGGCTTCACGCTGCTCGAAATGCTTCTCACGCTCGCGCTCATTGCGCTGCTCGCGGGCGCTCTCATTGGCGGTTCCTCCGCGCTGCTCGCCGAGAAACCACCTTCGGCTGACGATGTTTTTTGGACTACCGTTCGCGCCGCTCGCAAGACTGCCCTCAACGCCGAGCAAGATCTCAACCTACGCTACGACGAGAAAGCCAAAGCCTTTCAGCTCACACCGCCCGATGGCATCGTGCAATCGTTCCCCATTCCCGTCCCTGTCACCGGCTCGGGCACCGATCTGATCGTTGAATTCCTCGCCGCCCAAAAAACCGGTGGCTCCATTCTCCTCGGCGGTACCGTTGTCGAAACCGAGCCTCTCAGCGGTGGCGTCACCTTTTACGCCGACGGCACCTGTACCCCCTTTCGCCTTCAGATTCGCGTTAATGGTGGTGCACACATCATCGCCCTGGATCCTTGGACGTGTTCCCCTGTGCTCACACCGCCCAAATCTACGCTGTGAACTTGCCCGCGTTTCCCGTTTCCGCGCGTGACCCGCGCTCCCACGCCGGTTTCAGCCTGCTCGAAGTCCTCGTGGCGCTGATGATCTTTGCGCTCTCGGCTATCGTCCTCGGCTCTACTTACGTTAATATCCTTAACAGCTACGAGGTTGTCGCTCGTGGCAACACTCGCGACGAAGACGTCGCTTTCGCCCGCGCCCAACTTCTTGCTCAACCCGACCGCGCCAAAGTCGAAGCCGGTGCGGAATTCGATTCGTTCGAAAACCGTCACGTCCGCTGGAGTGCCACGCTCGCCAGCACTGCAATGCCCGATCTTTTTACCGTCACTTTTTTGTGTGAAGTCACCGATATGTCGAAAGGTGGCGACGCCCAAAAAACCACTCAGACTTTCACGGTGCTGCGCCCCACGTGGTCCGACGCCGCAAAAAAAACTCAACTCCGCCAAGCCGTGCGCGACCGCATCGCGGAGCTTCAAGGTACTAAGAAAAAATGAGCCCGCGTTTTCCTCTTTTTTCTCCCTCCGCTCGCCGCAGCGCGGGCTTCACCTTGCTAGAGATTCTTCTCTCGCTCGCTTTGGTCGCGCTCATGTTGGTCGCGCTCAATACCTTTGTGTTTTCTATGGGTGAACTCTGGGGCAAGAATACCGATATTCGCCTCTTCGAGCAACATGTCCGCGCCGTCACCCGCGCCCTCGATCGCGAACTCCGCTCAGCCACCCTACCGCCCTCCGCCCGCGCCAACGCTAGCCCAGTCGCGCCCCAAGAAATCCGCCCTAGCGGCGGCGTTACCGACACGCTACTCACCTTTGAACTGCCTGCTGGCACCCGCCTTATCAGCTGGCCCGGTCCCGCGCTGCCCGAAGTCGTGTGCTCTCTTCAGGCCCGACAAAATGAGGGGCTAATCCTCCTCTGGCATTCCCGCCTCGAACCCCGCTTCGAAGCTAATCCGCCCCGGGAGACGATCTTAACCCCTTTCGTTACGGCACTCGCTTACGATTACTATGACACCGCCTTGCTGCGCTGGACCACCGAGACCACCGTTAAAAAAGACAACTCAGGTAAATACACTACTCCGCAGCGTCTCCGCTTGAAATTTGCCTATGGCGCTTTCACTCGCGAGACCGTCATCAATCTTGGCAATACCCCGCAAGGGTTGCCCAACTTTTAAGCGATGATGAAAGCACGCTCACTTTCTTGCATCCGCGCTAGCGTCCTTGTGATCGTCATGGTCACGCTCATTTTTACGGCACTTGCGCTCACCGTATTTCTCGAAAAAGCCTCCAACGACCTCATCGTTGAAGCCCGCGAAGCCGATACCCGCCGCCTTCGTCAGGAAGCTTATTCTGCTCTCGAGACTACGCTCTCCGTCTTGGAAGAATTTCGTCTCGTCACTAACGGCCTCCACACGCCGGCGGAGGGTTGGTCCGACCCTCTCGGCTTCGCCGGTTATACCCCCACTGAGGGCCGCACGGTCACGGTCACTTTCGAAGACGAAAGCGGTAAGCTCTCCCTCCCGCAAGCCGGCGCTAATCAGCTCCAAAACCTCTTTCTCGCCTTCGGACTCACCAACTACGACACCGAGAAACTCACCGATATCATGCTCGGCTGGATGAAGCGCAATCACACCTACACCACCGCTCAATCGCCCGACTACGAATACGCGGCCTTGCCCTACGTCGCGCCACTGCGCTCGCTGCGTTCCTTTAGCGAACTCGCCGCCATCGATTTCGCCCGCACGATTTTCTTCGACGAAGCTGGCCGCCCCAACGACCTCTATCGCCGCTTCGTCGATAATGTCTCCCTCCTCAATTTTCAGCGCACTAACCTTAACGGCGCCAAATCAGACGTCCTCACCGCTCTCGGCGAATTCGATGAGACACAGAAAACTAAACTCTCCGACTACCTTGCCGGCACCGGCCAATCCTCCTACAATGGGCCTGGCTGGTTCACGGCCAGTAACGACGCCCGCAAATTCCTTGGCTCCGCCGGTCGCGCTAATACCTTCGGCACCACCATCAGCGCTCTTCGTATCCGCCTAGTCGTCCAAGAAGGCCGCGCCCAATACCGTCTCGACGCCGTCGTTTCCCCTCAAGGAGGCGGAGCAACTACTGTACTGACGACCGCAACCAATACCCGCGCCAATACGTCTGATGAACAGGCAGCCAGTGCCGCCAGCATCTCCACCACTTCTCGACCCACGACTACCCCCTCCTCCGCCACCACCGCCGCAGCGGCCACCACCCGGCTTAATTACCCCTTTACCATCCTTCAGCTCTCCGAAAACGAGCCTTTGCCACCGCCACCGCCACCTCTGCCCGCGTCCTAGTCGCCGTCATGCTTTTCGCTTTTTCTATTAAACATTCTCTCTTTCTCGGCCATTCTGCCTTTTCTTCCTAACGCCAACCCTTTTTCCGATGAGCGATTCGCCCCTCCACTTTCTTCGCGCCGGCCCACCGCCGCCCAAGGTATGTCTCTTGCCCGACGCGCTCTTCTTCACGCGCACCATCTCGCTCGCTGCCGATACCCCCGCCGCTGACGTTGCCTCTCAGGTTGAACTTGCTCTGGAGTCTCTTGCACCTTTCCCAGTCGCCCAGCTTTACTACGGTTACTACCACCCGCCTGGCGCCAGCACGGCTTTGGTCTTTGCCGCCTACCGCCGCCGCGTTACCGCCGAACAGGCAGACCTTTGGCACGAAGCGGATCTTGTACTCCCCACCTTTGCGGCGCTTCTCGGCGCACCCCTAGCGCCTGGTACCACCCTAATCCTCACGCACTCAGATAGCCTTACGGCGCTCCACTTCGCCGCCGAGGCACCCGTGCAGATTTTTACCACACCACTCGCTCTCGCCACCGAAGATCTCCCTGCTAACGAGGCTGCTCTCAACGCTGCCAAGGCCGAGCTACTTCGTATCGTCGGAGGCAGCACCAGTGTGCTTGATCTCGCCACGCTTCCCGCCGCTCAAGCTGCCGCCCGCGATGGCGATTTCATTTTTGTCGCTGGCGAAATCACCTCGCGCCTGCCCGCCGCGATCGCCGCTGATCTCGACGTCCGCGACAAGGCCTCCCTTTTAGCCCGCCGACGTGCCCTCGCTCGCGACGTCATGTTTTGGCGCGTCGCTGTCGGCTGCGTTCTCGCGCTTCTGTTTATGGGTCTTGGGGAAATTTCTCTCGGTGCCGCGCGTGCCACTTGGCAAAAAGTGCGCCTCGCTCAACTCTCCGCCCAACGCCCCACTGTTGAAAAAATCATGAACGCGCAGGCCCTGGCCACGCGCATCGAAGACCTCTCCACTAAGCGCCTTCTGCCGATGGAGATGATCTCCGTCGTAGCCGCCAAGATTCCCGGCACGATCCGTTTCTCCCGTGTTGTCACTGATGCCAAAGACCTCGAACGCGTTACCATCGATGCGCGTACCGATAATAGCGGTGAGATTACCCTGTTTAAAACCGCCCTCGAAGCGCTCCCTGAAGTAGCCCACGCCGAGATCAGCGGGCAACGTAACGCTCCTGGTTCGCCCACCACCACCTTCACCCTCACCACCACCTTCAAAGCTGGCGCCGTCAAACCCGCCGCCACTGCCGCGCCATGATCCGCACCCTCCGCGCCCTCTTCCTCGCCCGACTTTTCCGCGAAAAACTTCTACTCGTCGCTTTCGCCGTCCTCGGCGTCGTGATGTGGTTTTCCGGTTTCAGTACCCGTGTTGGCACCTTCTGGCGCGAGCAACACTCGACCACCATTTCTCTCGCCGAGCAGAAGCAATGGCTCGCCAACCGCGTTTCCATAGACGCCTCCGCACAGAAAGCCGCCGCTCGCCTCGACGCTGCCCAGACTCTCGACGCCACGCGTCTTTACGCTGAAATTGATAAACTCGCCCGCACTGCCGGTGTCACTCCCGGACTCGGCGAACAACGCGACGTCACCGGTGACCAATTCTCCGTACACTCGCTCCAAGTCACCATCACTAAAGTCGATTGGGAGGCCTTGAAAAAATTCTACCTCAACCTGCAGGCTCGCTCTCCCTATATCAGTATCGAGCAATTCACACTCAACGCTCCGCCCTCGGGTACGCCTCTCACGGCAGTACTCCGAGTCTCCTCCGTTGAAGTCGCCAAATAAACGCCGGCTTCCGGGCCGCTAGGCTTCGAGTTTACGATTTACGTTGGTCTTGTTAAAGACTCGCGCGCAACTAGGCTTAAGTCATGCAGCCGATGATTTCGCGTACGTCTCCCGCTCTGTTGCTCGCCGCCGCTCTCGCCGTCCTCGCGCCCCGTGGCGCCCGCGCCGAGAACTCCGTCGCCTATAAATATTCTGATTACCGCGAAGCCGGTGGTCGCGTTGCTGTCGAGGCTCAGACCGCCCTTATTGAGCATGACATCGGCACCGATTATCATGCTCGTATCACCGGCACCCTCGACGCCATCACCGGCGCCACGCCCACCGGCGAACCGGCTCCCAAGGGTAGTGATCAAGTCCGTCTCACCACACTTCAAGATCGCCGCAAAGCCTGGAACGCCGATTTCTCCCGCCAATTTGCCCGGGTTAATCTCTCCCTTGGCTTCGGTAACTCTCGCGAGAGCGACTACGTTTCCAACGGTTGGTCCCTCAACGCCCTCACCGATTTCAACCAAAAGAACACCACGCTCCTCACCGGCGTCGCCGGCACCGACGACGACGTGAAAGTTTTCTTTCAATCCAGCCGCGTCAAAAAGCGCTCCAACGACGTTATTGTCGGTGTCACCCAACTCATCGACCCGCGCACTTCCGTCACGCTCAACGCCACCTGGGGCCGCACGACCGGATACATCAGCGACCCCTACAAGCTCGTGGAGAAAAACGTCGAACTACTGCCTGGCATTTTTCTCAGCCAAACTTTCGGCGAAAATCGTCCCGGAGAGCGCGACAAATGGATCGCTCTGTCGTCTCTTAATCGAGCGTTTCCCTTGCTCCGTGGCGCCCTTGAGTCCAGCTACCGCTATTACCGGGACACCTTCGGCACCAGCGCCCACACCGTCGAGACCGCCTGGTTCCAACGTCTCGGTGAGAAATTTATCCTGCGTCCCGGATTCCGTCTGTACCAACAAGGCGCCGCCGATTTTTATTACTACAACCTCGACCGTACGCCGATTCTCCCTGGCCGACGCCCCAATCCCGCCGGCCCGTTCTACTCCTCCGATTACCGGCTTTCTGCTTTTCGCTCTTATAACACTGGCTTGAAACTTATATTTAACGCCACCGACGCCCTGCAATTCGACGCCGCCCTCGAGCGCTACGAGATGCGCGGCCGCGACGGCGTGACTCCTGCCAGCGCCTACGTCCGCGCGACCATTCTCACCCTCGGCGCCCGCTTCGCTTGGTAAGTTAACTTTCCTCCCGCGTTCGCCCGTGGCCCTCGTCCTCACCAGTCACCGCCCCCCGCCGCCCCCCGCCGCTAAGTCGGCGACGGACGTTCCGCTGCGTGTCCTCACGTGGTCCGCCCTCGGCACCCGTTGCGAAGTCCAATACGCCGCGACTTCCGCCGCCCAAGCCCAGTCCTTTGAAACCGCCGCCGTCGCCTGGGTCGCCGCCTTCGAAGCGAAATATTCCCGTTTCCTTCCCGATAGCCTTCTCTCACGCATCAACGCCTCCGCCGGCCGCGCCCCCGTCGCCATTGATGCCGAGATGGAAGGCCTCCTCGCCCTTTGCGACCGCCTTTATTTCATGACGCAAGGCGTGCTCGATCCCACCGCGCTGCCGCTGCTGCGTCTCTGGGATTATAAAGCCCCGTCTCCGCGTCTGCCCACCGACGTCGAGCTCGCCGCCGCGCAACGCCTCGTCGGTTGGAAAAAAGTTCAACGCACGCCCGGCCACGTGTTTTTGCCCGAGCCCGGCATGGCCCTCGATTTCGGCGGCTTCGGCAAAGAATGGGCCGTCGACATTATCGCCCAAATCGCGCGCGACCACGGCATCACCGCCGCGCTGGTCGATTTTGGCCACGACCTGCGCACCGTCGGACTGCCGCCCGGTCGCCCCGCCTGGCATATCGGTCTTGAGGATCCCGCCGCACCCGGCGCCCTCAAGGGCTCGTTGGCGCTTACACGAGGCCAAGGCGTCGCTTCCTCTGGGGATTATCTGCGCCGCATTCTCATCGATGGTGTCCGATATGGCCACATCGTCGATCCGCGCACGGGCCGTCCCGTAGCCAACGGTTGCCGCCAAGCCACCATCATCGCACCAACCTGCCTCCAAGCTGGCGTTCTCAGCACCGCCGCCTTCGTCCTTGGTGTGCAGGCCGGGCTCGAGCTCATCCAAGCCCAGCCCGGCATCGAAGGCCAAATCCTCACTGATTCCACCCGCGCCCAAACCCGCGGTTTCTGGAACTACGTCGCAACTTAAAAATTCCTACCATGCGCCCTGTTTTCTTCTTAGCCCTTGTACTAACTCTCTCGTCCGTTGCAGCGCGCGCCGAAATCAAGGTCGGAGACGTTTTTCCCTCGCTTGCCACCGCTGGTCTCACCGGTGGCACCGTGCCCGCGACCGAGGGTAAAATTCTTGTCGTTGATTTTTGGGCTTCGTGGTGTGCGCCCTGCAAAGCGTCGTTTCCTTCGCTTGGAAAAATCAATTCTGACTACGCCCCGCGCGGCGTTGTTCTTGTCGGCGTAAGCGTCGATGAAAAAGCCTCTGCGTACGCCGCCTTCGTGAAGAAACAAGCCCCCCTGTTTCTCGCGCTCCACGACACCGCGCAACAACTCGTCCGCACAGTCGTCGTCCCCGCTATGCCCACGACTTATGTGATTAGCCGCGATGGTAAAGTCCGCTCCATACACGCCGGCTACCACGGTGCCACCACTGACCAAATCCTCCGTGCCGAACTCGACGCGCTACTCGCCGAGAAATCCTAAATCACTTCATAATTTTCCAACAAATCCCATGCTCTCTCGCCTCCTAATCGCCTTGCTGCTCGCCGCTACCGCGCTCGTCTCTGGCTGCGCCACGACCACCGCCCGCGTCCAACCTTGGGAGCGCGCCACTCTCACCGATTACACGATGCGCCCCGAGCGCGACCCGCTTGCGTTGGCACTTACTGAACACGTTTATTTTTCACGGGAATCCGCCACGGGTGGCCGTGGCGTTGGTGGTAGCGGTTGCGGTTGCAACTGAGCTTGAAGCCTGAACCCTGCGCTTCGTTCGTGATACTTGTTTAGTGCTGCTCTTATTTCTCGTGGGTCGGGTTCCCGTAAATTGAACTACTTTGTTCTTCTGCCGTCTCTAATTATATATGAAACTTACCGCCCTATGCCGTAACCTGCATTGGTTTAACCTCCCGGGTGCACTGCTGATCGCGTTGCTCCAGCGGACTCCGGTTGTGCGTGTTGTGGCGACCACCGGTGATTACTTCCTCAGCTCTACTGCCGGCAACGTCTTGAAAGCCGCCGCGAGCACGCTCGGTGCCCTCGGCGCGGTGCATAGCATGGCGGGTGCGACCACCCTCAGTGCATCGACACCCAGCCCGGCCAGTGGCACGGTCGCAGCCCCTTTTAGCACGGTAGTTTTCACGATTAAAGGGGCCCCAGCTGCGACCGCCTCCTGGACTATTGTGAGTGGGGTGCCGCCCGGGTTATCCTTTACAGCTTTAGGTAGTACCGCGACGGGTGTCACCTCGGGGATCATCGATGCTTCCACCTTGGTTTTATCCGGTACGCCGACGACTGCGGGTCAGTTTGCGGTGGTTCTGAGGGCCTGGAATAATACGGGAGGCAGAGGCGATAATTCTTCTTTCACCTATGTCGTGAACATCTCGGCTGCGCCCAACTCCGCGCCGACAATTAGTACTCAACCAACTGCGAAAACGGTGCCCGTCGGTGGCACCGCTCAATTTATCGCCGCGGTCTCCGGTTCACCCACGCCTACGCTGCAATGGTTTAGAGGCTCTACGGCGATTTCCGGCGCTACCACCACAATTCTGACGATTTCCGGCGCTACCACGGCCGATGTCGCTACCTACACCTTGGTTGCAACCAACAGCATCGGCTCAGTCACTAGTAACGCGGTTACGTTGACCGTTACGGGCGGGGCCACGGCACCCACGATCACCACGCAACCTAGCGCGAGCGCCGTGACGATCGGGAGTGTCGCAAGTTTCACGGTTGTCGCCAGCGGCACTTCGTCGCTCACCTATGATTGGAAAAAAGACGGCATGTCGATCAGCGGCGCGACCAACGCGACCTACACGATCGCCTCCGCTGCCACCAGCGACGCCGGTAGTTACACGGTGGTGATTTCCAATAGTGCCGGATCGGTCACGAGCACTGCTGCCAGCCTCATAGTCACCGCGACGAGCACCACGGCACCCCGCCTCTCTAATCTATCCGTCCGTACGGCTCTCACGGCCAATCAGATCGTGATCGTGGGCTTTACCATGAGCGGTGGATCGAAGAACGTGTTGCTCCGAGCGGTCGGACCCACGCTCACTGCCTTCGGTGTACCCGATGTCATGGCTAACCCTAAACTCGATCTCTACAACGACTCCACCAAGGTTAATTCCAATGACAATTGGGGAGGGAGCGCCGCGCTGAGCGCTTCCTTTCAATCTGTGGGCGCATTCAGCTATGCGGCGAGCACCAGCCTCGATGCGGCGCTGGTTACCACTATCGAGGGTGGCCGCACGCTCCAAGTTTCCGGTCCTACGGCCGGCACCGTGCTGGTCGAGGGCTACGATGCGGGCACGGGCGATACGCCACGTTTCACCAACCTATCCGCCCGGAACAAAGTGGGCATCGGCGCTAATATCCTCATCGCTGGCTTCACCCTCGACGGCGAGGGGGCGCGTAATCTTTTGATCCGCGCGGTCGGACCCAAATTATCTGAATTCGGCGTCACGGGCGTGCTGACCGATCCCAAATTAGAGATCTATAGCGGTAGCACCAAAATCGCCGAAAACGACAATTGGTCCGCCACATTGGCGAGCACCGCCGCATCGGTGGGGGCTTTTGCACTCAATTCTGGCAGCAAAGACGCCGCGATCACAGTTGCCCTGCCTAAGGGTGGTTACACCGTCCAAGTATCCGGCGCCGATGGCGGCGTGGGTGAGGCGATCGTTGAAATCTACGAACTCCCGTAAGTTAGCGCGCTCCCGAAACGAGCGGTCGTAGATCCACGTTGCCACTACCGGTAGTTTTGATGTCCAACTTCTCTTCTCCGCTGGTGACGAGAAGCACGCTATCGATTTTATAAGCGGCGGTGTTTTGGCCGGCAGCAGCCACGATTTGTTGCAGGCGGGCGAGATTCTCAAATTTCACCGTTACATCTTGATTGATTGCGCTGAGCGGGGCCAAACCCAAGGGCTGTTCTTCGCTCTGAGTTTTGCCGGCGTAGACGCCGTTCAAGTAAAGCTTATGGTTGGAGCCTGATAGACCGATCGGGATCACATTCTCGCTGGTGTAGCGCAAGGTCATCACCGCGGTAGTTTCCAATTTGCTCGAGGTGGAGGGCTTGAAACCGACGATGCTCACATTGACCCCTGTGAGCTTGAAACCATTACCGCAACCCGCGACGAGCGCGACAAAGGCGAGGGCAAGTGTGAGACCGAGGCTGCGGTTAAAAAAGCGAAGGGACATCATGCCACCATGCAAGTCGTTCAGACGGCCGACGGCAAGGCCGCGCTCAGAAAATTGAAAGTGCCTGCGCGCTTTCCAACGCAAACCACGCTATCCCTGCGATCGCTGCCGCAACAAGCGCGTGACGGAAGAGCTTCCTCCCGCGCAACACGGCATCCTGCAGGTCGGTATCTAGCGTCTTGCGATTGTTCTGGGTCATGAAACTCACAAACCGCGGATCCCGCAAACGGCTACCCCGTCGATCCCTGGCCAATCCGAAACGGATGGCCGGGCGATGGAGCAATTTTTGGAGGAAGCTGAGCACGGTATTGAAAACGTAATTTTGGATTGGTTTTTTCAAGGCGAAACTCGCACCTTTTACAACTTTCCATCTTTTTTATGCACCACTTCCAATACGTTGGCCAAAATCTACACTGCGAGTCCGTCGATCTCGCCGAAGTCGCCCGCCTCTACGGCACCCCGACTTACGTCACTAGCGCCGCAACGATGGCCGATAATTACAACCGCTTGGCCAATAGCCTCACCGGGCTCGACGTGCAGCTCTGTTACGCGATGAAAGCCAACTCTGGCCTAGCCGTGCTTCGGCACTTTGCGCGCCTCGGAGCCGCGTTTGACCTTGTCAGTGGAGGCGAACTCCGTCGCGTGCTCGCGGCTGGCGCCGATGTTAAACGCAGCGTCTTCGCTGGTGTCGGCAAAACTGAAGCCGAGATCCAGCTCGCGCTGCAGAGTGGCATTTTCTCCTTTCACGTCGAGAGCGAGCCTGAGCTCGCTCGCATCAACCACGTCGCTGGAAAAATGGGTGTCAAAGCGCCCATCGCCATCCGCATTAACCCCGACGTCGACGCCCACACTCACGCGAAAATCACCACTGGCAAGAGCGATAACAAATTCGGCATCCCCCTCAAGTTTGCTGCTGCTGCCTACGAGGCCGCTTCGAAATATCCTCATATCCAACTGCGCGGCGTGCAGATGCACATCGGCTCGCAGCTCACGGAAATCGGGCCCTTCGCCGAAGCCGTCGCCAAGGTCGCGCCCTTCGCGGCCGAGTTGAAAGCAAAGTATGGCATCACCTATTTCTCCATTGGTGGTGGTATCGGTATCGTTTACAAAGATGCGCTCGCCAGCGGCAACGCCACTTGGTGGGACGCGCAGCCTGCGGCCACTCGACCCCTCACGCCCGAGGCCTACGGTGCTGCGCTCGTGCCGTTGCTCCAACCTCTCGGCCTAAAAATTCTTCTCGAGCCTGGCCGCTACATGGTCGGCAATGCCGGCGTTCTTCTGACGCGCGTCGAGCACCTCAAGCGTGGCTCCGGAAAAAATTTTCTTATCGTCGACGCCGCCATGAACGACCTCGTACGTCCCGCGATGTATGAAGCGTTTCATGAGATCGTCCCGCTGCATCGCGACACCACGCGACGAGCGCTCGTGGCCGACGTCGTCGGCCCGATCTGCGAGAGCGGCGATTGCTTCGCGAAAGACCGTCAGCTTCAGGAGGTTGGCGAGGGCGAATACATCGCGTTGATGAGCGCCGGCGCCTACGGCTCTACAATGTCGAGCCGCTACAACACCCGTGCGCTTCCGGCCGAAGTTATGGTCCAAGGCAGCGCCTTTGAGCTCGTGACCGCGCGCGAGACTTTTGAGTCGATGATCGCGCACGAAAAAATCCCAGCTTTCCTCAAGTAATGCCCGTCTACTTCCCAAAATTTCCATTTTTGGAAACGCGTAGTTTGGGCGTTTTCTTTTTTGTGTCTTTGGCGAGTTTCATAGTTAATCTCTGCGCATGAAATTTTGCGTCGTTGGAGCCGGAGCCTGGGGCACTGCGTTTGCGGTGCATCTGGCGCGGCTGGGTCGGCCGGTGACGCTGGTGCCGCGCCGCTCCGAGCAAGCCGAGGCGTTGCTCAAGGCGCGCGAGAACCAGGAATATCTTCCGGGCATCGCACTCCCGTCCGCCCTCGGTTTGACCGCCGATCTCGCGGTGGCGTTGGCGCCGGCGACCGTGGTGTTACTGGCGTGTCCGTCTCAGGCTTTGCGCGATACTACGGCGCGTGTGCAAGCTGCGCGCGGCGCGGCGGCTCCGTTGCGCTTAATCGTCAGTCTAGCTAAGGGCCTCGAAGTCGGTTCGCACCTGCGCCCGACGCAAGTGATAGCCGCCGTTCAGCCCAATGTGTCCGTGGGCGCAATCACCGGGCCCACCAACGCTGGCGAAGTTGCACGTGGTTTGCCTGCCGTGATGGTCCTCGGCGCGGCGCGCGGCAGTGAGGCATTACTCACGGAAATCCAAACCGCCATTAGCGGCCCGACTTTGCGCGTGTACACGAGCGACGATCTCGCGGGCCTCGAATACGGCGGTTGCCTAAAAAATATTTACGCCATCGCCGCGGGTTGTGCGGCGGGCCTTGGGCTGGGCGACAACGCCAATGCCGCGCTGCTTACTCGCGCGCTCGCCGAAATGGTGCGCGTCGGCGCGGCGCTTGGTGCACGGCCGGAGACGTTTTACGGCCTTAGCGGTTTCGGCGATCTTGTGGCGACCTGTCACGGAGCATGGAGCCGCAACCGTGAATTTGGCCAGCGCATCGGTGAAGGTCAGAAGGCCGCCGAGCTCATCGCGCACCGCAAGACCGTTGTTGAAGGTTACCGCACTACGGAATCGTTTCACGGTTTGTGTGTGGAACGCGGGATCGAAGCTCCGATCTTGCGCGAGATGCACGCAATTTTGTTTGGCGGCAAAGCACCGGCCGCGGCGTTGAACGCGCTAATGACGCGTGAGCTTAAGCGCGAGTGAACCCCCCCCCGCGCTAAAGTGAGCGCGATGACGATGCCGCCGATTTTGAAATTTCCTAGCCGCACTGAAATCGGTCGCGGGCGTGAGGTCGTCGCGGTGACCGGTGACCAGGCTCTGACGGTGGAAAATCTACGCGCGGCGTACGCACGGGGAATTTTTCCTTGGCCCGGACGTCCCGAAGAACCGATTCCTTGGGCGTGTCCGCGTCGGCGCGCCGTGTTGGTCTTTGATGAATTTACGCCGGGTCGAACGCTGGAAAAAATCGCGCGCAAACCAGGTTGGAGTTTTTCGATCGATCGAGACTTTTCGGCAGTAATCGCTGCGTGTGCGGCGGCGCCGCGACCGGGACAGGAAGGCACGTGGATCAGTCCGGCGATGATCGCGTCGTACACGGCCCTACACCGCGCCGGCGGTGCGCATAGCGTCGAAGTGTGGAAAAACGACACACTCGTGGGTGGACTTTACGGCGTCGATGCGGGCGGTTTTTTCGGAGGCGAAAGCATGTTTCACCTCGAGGATAATGCCTCGAAATTGGCGATCTGGTTTCTCGCTGGTTATCTCCGCGAGAAAGGTCAGGCGTGGCTGGATATTCAGCAACTCACGCCTCACATGGAGCGTCTTGGCGCGAAAGAAATCCCGCGCTCGACGTTTCTCGCGGAGCTCGAAAACGAGCTCCGCTTGGGACGAACCTTGTTTCCAGAAACCTAAAAACGTGTAGGTGGCCGGCGACTCAATGCCCAGCTCCGGCTTGATGGTCTTGGATGTATTCCTGTTTTAGGCCGAGTTTTTCAGGTGCGTGCAGGACGAGCATCTTCATGCGAATGTCGGCGGGTACTTGGGAGGAGGTCGCCTTGGAGACGACTATCATGAGTGTGATCGCGAGAGGCACGCTCCAGATGGCGGGCTGTTCACAGAGAATGCGCAGGAGCGGATGCTCGGCCCAGAAGTTATTGAGTGGCGCGAAGCTGGCAAAGATTTTACCCATTGGGCCTTTGTCCAGAGCGAGCGTGCCGAGGTTGGTGAGGGCGGCGGCGCCAAGTGCACAGAGGCCACCGGTCAACATCCCTGTGGCGGCACCTTTCATTGTCATCCCGCGCCACCACACGCTCATGAATAGCAGCGGAAAATAACTCGCGGCGGCGATCGCGAAGGCTTGGCCGACCATGAAATTGATCTCCAGCGGCTCGACGAAGCAGCCGAGTGTGACGGCGACCCCTCCGATTAGAATAGCGGAAATCTTAAACGCAACCATGCGTTCGGCGGACGAAGATTTTGGCCGCAACATGCGTCCGTAGACATCGTGGGCGAGCGCACCGGTCATTGAGACGAGCAGGCCGCTGAACGTGCTCATGAAGGCTGCGAAGGCTCCTGCGCAGGTGATACCGCTTAAGATCGAGCCGACCACCCCGTACTTGGCGCTGATTAATGTGGGTAACTCGAGCACGACCTTATCCGTGCCTTTGGCGCCGACCCCGCTGTAAAGCTCCGGCATGAGATTGCGCCCAATCACGCCGAAGACCGGAGGGAATACATAAAACACGCCGATTAAAATCATAACCCACATCGTGGTTTTCTTCGCCGCGACGCCGTCGGGGTTGGTGTAAAAACGCACTAGGATGTGCGGTAGCCCCGCCGTGCCACACACGAGCGCGATGATGAGCGAGTAAGTGTAAACGAGCGAGTAGGGCTTCTGGTGCTCAGCGAGAAAAGGGGCGCGTTGCTCTGCGGGCAGCGCCGCGGCTGCGGCGTTGACGGCCTTCGTCGTGAGCGGGCCAAACGGCGCGATCCACGCTGTGTCGACAGGGGCTTTCGCGACGAGCGGTTTGCGTTCGATTCCGGCGGAGGGGTGGCCGCTTGCTGGGGCTGCTGTTGCCGCAGGCGCGGTTTCGCCCAGAGCGAGGTTGGCTCCGATCTGGCCGTTGTAGAAACCGACGACCGCCATGAGCACGAACACGGGCACCGTGATCGCGAAGAGTTTAATCCAATATTGGACCGCTTGGACGAGCGTGATGCCTTTCATGCCACCGAGGGCGACGTTGAGCGTAATGACCGCGCCAACAAGTACGACGCCTACCCAATAAGGCAGTCCAGGGAAAATATACGCGAGCGTAACGCCCGCGCCCTTCATCTGGGGCATCGTGTAAAAGAATCCAATGAACAACACAAAGCATACGGCAATCTTGCGGAACATTGGCGAATCGAACCGACCCTCGGCGAAATCCGGGATCGTGTAAGCCCCGAAGCGCCGCAGCGGTCCGGCGATGAACAATAGTAAAAAAAGATATCCGCACGCGTAACACACCGGATACCATAACGCATCGTAGCCGGAAGACATCACCATGCCGGCGACGCCCATGAACGACGCGGCGGAAAGGTATTCGCCGGAGATTGCGGAGGCGTTCCAACCCACGGAAACCGAGCGCCCCGCGACGAAGAAGTCACTGGCGGTCTTGGAGGTTTTCGCGGAGCGGAAACCCATCCAAAGCGTGACCGCTACTGTAATGAAAGAAAATGTGAAGATCCAAGGATCTACGCCGCCGAAAAAAGCGAGAGTCAGGTTCATGGCTTAGCGGCGGAGTTGTTGTACTTCGGCTTCTTCTAGACGCAGGGAGCGCTTGATGAAGACGTAGGAAATAATCCAGACGAAGGGGAAAAATAGTACTCCGAGGATGAGCCAACTTAGGGTGAAGCCGGCTACGCGGGTTGCCATGAAGGCGGGGGCGAAGTAGTTGAGCAGGGGCAAGCCCAGCAAAGCCACAAGGAATGTGGCGGCGCAGGCGATGGAGAGGGCGAGTTGGCGGCGCATCAAAGAGCGTAGAAACGGCTCGCTGTGCACCACATCGTCGTGGTTCGGGGTAGGCGAAGACATGCTTCGTCCACGATGCGAACGCGCCGCAGCGTGACAACTCTGTTTACCCGTCTTTGCGCGTTTTAGCCTTGTACGGGGGGATTTGACGCGACTTTAGCCAAAAAAAATTAAGACTCCGCACCCTATGTTTCGTATCCTCTTGGTCCTGGTTACATGGGCTTCGGCCTGGGCTCAGCCTTTACCGCTAGGGCACGATTTTGAAGGGTTACCATCAACGCCGGGGCCCATCGCAGTGTACGCGGAGGATCCGCAACATCCATTGAATCGCTTGCACGCGTTGCTGTTTTTCGCCTTACGCACTCCGACGGAAATCGGCGCTTCACTGCCAACAGAGCGGCGCCGCGCGGGTAAGACAGATGCACAATTTTTTACCGCCAAATGGGTGATGGCCAATCGGACCGAGAAACAGATTTCAGCCGAGGCTGATGCGAGATGGTTTGGCGGCGATGTGCGCACCTCGCCCGTGGCAAAGTGGTCGGAGTCGGAGGCGGCGGAGACGCGCTCGATTTTAGCGACGTTAAGCACGCCGGAGGCGGCGTCGAGGATTGTGGCTACGCCGTTGGCGCGCTTGTCATTGCAGTGGGATATTTTGCAGGTGTGGTGGCGTTTTGAGCGGGAGAAGAGTGCGGAAGTCGCGACGCTTGAGGCAATGGCGCTAGCGATCCGCGCGTTGGGTCAATCGCGGGCGGCGTTGACGGGGTTGCCCTCTGGTTTGGAGGCATTGGCGGTAGCGAATTGGCCTGTAACGAGGGATCGGCGGCTGCCTTATGCGCCGCAAGGTTTAATGGACGGGGCTCTTTCGGATTGGGTCGAAGTAGATCGGGTGCCTGCTGCATTGTTTGATGCGAAGCGCGCATTGATTTCGGCGCGGGTTTTTTTGAAAAATAAGGATCGGGCAACAATGGAAGCTTTGGTGGCGTCAGTGTCGGACAAGGCCGCGCAGAAGCAATTAGTGGATATTCCTCGGGAGACGGAAGCAGCGTTGGTGTTGGCGCTGATCGGTCTAACGGGGGATTTGGAACCAGTGGCAACGCCGGTCATAAGTGAGTTGCGTGTGCGCAAGGCGGTGGCGCTGGATGTGCTCGACGCTGCAGGCGATACAAGCACCCGCGATGGTTGGAACCAGTGGGTGTGGCTATTTTCCCGAGCGGGGGCTTTGACCGCGCAGGCGCGGTCGCCGTTGCGGTTTGTACCGGATACGGCGCAGTCGTTATTTTTGGAATACGGGTCGCCGAAGCATACGACGTATTTTGCGCAGTGTGCGCTCTGTCATCGCACGACCAACGCCGGCAATCAGAAGCCTTCAGGTCTGCATGTGCTCGGGCTCTACGCAAAGCCGAGCGTGTTAACGGATCCGTCGAAGCGCGGACGGGACGCAGAGACGCAAATGGCGCCCGTGATCGCGAAGTTAAAGGAGCGCTTAGTGGGCGCGGGCGCCGCGGCGAAGTAAGGATGGGTGAGCATGAAAAAAGCGGGGTTTAATGGCCCCGCTTTTTATTTCGATTAGGTCGATTAGTAGGCGTATCGAACGCCCGCCCAGAATGCACGGCCCTCTTGATATGGAGCGGAGTTGGTGGCGCCTTCCGCGTACGGTAGCCGGTCGAGAAAATTGGTGACTTTAGCCTCGAGAGTGAGGGAGCCGCGGGTGGTTTTTAAGGCCAGCCAAGATACGTTCAGGTTGGTGACGAGGCCTGAGGGGATGTCGGTGTCGACGAAGGCATCGTATTTCGTGCCGTTAATTGTGATCGTGCTGCTGGTGGGCAGATCAATACGCGTGTATGCTGGAGTCCAACGACCGAATATGTCGACATTGAGGCGTTTTTGCAACCATGAGGAGGACCAACTGTAGTTGACGTAGCTGGGGCGGGCGAAGTTGGCGCGAATGCGGGAGACTGAGGTGCGGCTGACGAGACTGCCGTTGTAGGCGACGATGGGATTGAGCGAGGCTTCGGTGTCTTGATCGAAATATTCTTCGGTGGTGGTCTCGGTTTTTGAGAAGGTACCGCCAAAGCGTACGATGTGGTTAGTCCAAGATTTGCGCCATTCGACGGAGGCGCTGCGGTAGTTAGTGAAACCAGCGTTAGTCATTTTGTAACCGGTCTGGTTGACGCCACCGATAACTATAGTGGTGGATGCGCTACGGCTAAATTCGTCGCGGTTGCGGCGTTCGAGGCCAGTGAGATCAATCGTACCGAAGCGGCCTAGGTCGAAGGTGGTACCTATAGAAAATTCGTCGCTGTAAGGAGTACGGAGATTGGAATTGGCGTAGCGAATCGGGTTGGAGGTGGAAAGGAGCTTCCAATCGGCGGCGTAGAAGACGAGCTTGCCGTTTTCGTTGCGGCCGGTGCGGGTGTAGATAGAGGAGGAGGGATCGGCTTCGCGGATTTTATAGGCGAGTAAAGAGCGGGTATAGTAGCGACTGGCACCGCCGCGGAAGGTGAACCAACGCAGCGGCGTGAGCGCACCGGTGAGGCGGTGGGCGAAATCATTGTTTTTAAGAAAATCGGTGTAATCGTAACGGGTGCCTGCACGGTAGCTCCAAGGCATGTTGAGGACTTTGCCATGGTCGGACCATTGGGCCCAAAAATCGAGGGCTTGGAGCTCGACCTTGGATTTGTAGGCAGGTGAGACGATGCGGTAGTTCAGGCCTTGTTCGCCGGTGAGCACAGTCATGTCGCCGGGGCCGTCGCCGGAGGCCACTTGTAGGTTTTGAACCACACCGGTGGTCGTTTGGTGGCGGTAGGCGCTGGAATCTTTGGGCCGATTGCGGTTGGCTTGGGTTTGAGTGTAGTCGCCGCCAAAGGAGAATTCTCCGGTGGTGGTGGCTTTATAGTTGTATTTGAAGCTGATGGGGATGTCGCGTTGGTCGGAGTCGAGGGCTCCGACGCCTCCACGGATGCCTACGGTCTGGGAGTCTGAGACCCAATTTACCAAATCGTTGGGCCCAAAATTTTTGTAGGTGAAGATATCATCCGGTGCGCCGCGGGAGTTGTCGGCCAGAAGGAGGGCAGCGCTGGTTTCGAGGGTGGTACGGTCGGAGCGGTGAAGAATTTCGGCTTTATTGGTCCAGCTGCTGTTGTGTGATGTCTTGAGATCTTGTTCTCGATTCTCGGTCTCGTAGGGGGAGAGCATCGAGGTTAAGCGCAGGGTGGTCTGATCGCTCAGGCGGTGGGTGGCTTTGAGTAAGAAATTATCGCTGATGGTGCGTGATTTTGCTTCGAGCAAGCCGTAGGAAGCAAAGCGAGTGGTATTGTTGAGCGTAGCGGTGTTGCGGCTCCATGATACAAGGGCCGCGGTGTGTGCGCCCAGGGGAAGATCGGCGTAAAGGCTAGTAGTTTGACGTTCGAATTTTGGTTTTTCGGGATTGGCGGGGGCGACGTTGGCCGGAGCGATGAGATAGTGCGTCATCGCGCTGCTCTCGTAGCCGAAGGAGAGACCTCCGCTGAGTTTGCCGGAGGGGTCACGTAGTTTGGCGGATATGACGCCGCCGGTGAAGCCGCCGAATTCGGCGGGAACATCGCTCGTGTAGACGGCTACTGATTCAACGAGGGCGGGGTTAACGACGGCGGTCTGAGGGTGAGCGACTACTTCGCTGCTGGAGTGGATATTTTGGTTATAGGAGTCCTGAAGGTTGTTGGTGTTCAGGCCGTCGATTTGGAAATTGTTATCATAATACCTCCCGCCGGAAATGCTCACCAGGGAGGGGCGTAGGTCGATGATGGAGGCCATAGTGACGCGGCCATCCGAGTCTGAGAATTGGATGTTGGGGAGGGTTTGGAGCAGTTTGTTGAGGTCTCCGTCGGCTTGGGATTGGCGCACGATGTCGTCGCGTTGGATGACTACGTTGCCGGCGCCGGATAGGCGATCAGAGACGACCTCGACTTTATCTAGAGTAAGGGCTGCCGCTGAGGGTTTTGCTGGGGTCGTGGTTTCAGACTCGGGGGAAGAGTTGGATGCTTTCTTTTCTGCCGCGTTGGCGTTGAGAAATCCAACTAGGGCGTACCCGATTAAGAGCAGTGAGCGCGCAGTGCGGTGCATAGTTAATTAGCCTCAATAATTGGGCTAGAGGGGTCAACGGTATCGTTGGCCAAAGCCAAGCGATGAAGACCTCCGAGCCAGCGGCAGGGCCGCTGTCGAAAGACTTATTTCAGTAGCTCACCGCTCCGTCGCGTTTTACTTCTTCGATGGATTCGACTAGGCCGTTTTTTAAAATGAGGCGGATGCGTTCGTCGACGCGGTCGCGGTAGATACTGCTGTAAACGGGTTCGTAGGTGACGATGGTTTGACGGGTCTTTGGGTCGATCAAGACGTGTTGCCTGTAACCGATGTGGGCGCTGCCGAGGTATTCCTGACGGTAACTGTTATAAATCCAAGTTTCGGTCCTTCCGGTGGCAGTGCTTTTAGTGCTGCGCTCATCGGGAGTGCCGAGGGCGATGTAAACAAGATCAGCTGAGAAGCCGACTTCGACGCGACCAAGGCGGATTTTATCTTGCATCTCGGGCGTAAGAGTCACGAACGCGGCGGATTTTTCCTGGATGCGGGTGTCGATCGTACTGCATCCGCTGAGGGTGAGGGATAGGAAAAGAAACCCGAGCAGGCGTAGGTGGGGTGTGTTCATAGGCTTTGCCTGGTAATTGTTGAAGGCGGCGGGAGTTTTAGCCGCTATGGGGTTTAATGATCGCTGGGCAGCTCAGGGCGGACCCGGAGCGGGGCCTCGGCAAGCGATTCCAAGAAAGCGCGCAGATCAGAGAGATCGTGTTCGTTGAGGCCGAGAGAGCGGAGGTGGGGAGACTTGGTCGGGAAAAGCGGATCGTCTTTTTGTTCGGGTTTACGGCGGATGACTCCCATGCCAGCGTTGTAGGCTCGGAGGGTCCCCTCTAAATGTGGAAATAGGCCATTGTGCATATAGGGGCCGGTTCGAGGAATATTGCGCAGGGAGGGTGTTTTGAAGCGACCGATATCAGCGGGATTTTTGGTTACGTTATAGCGGCCGAGGTCCTCGAATTTTCGGCCGTAATAGGTTAGGTTATCGTTATGAAAAAGGTTATCAGAGAGCGTGGGGCCGAGGTGGCAGTTCATGCAGCGAGCCTCGGTGCGGTAAAGATGAAGGCCGCGCACGGCGGAGTCAGAGAGGGCGTCGGTTTTGCCTTTTAGGAAGGCATCGAATTTGTTGGGTCGCGAAACGATCGTGCGCTCAAAGGTGGCGATGGCCATGGCGACGCGTTCAAGCGTGGTCGATTCGTCGCCGAATGCGGCTTTGAATAGGGTGGGATAAGCAGGGATGAGGGCGAGGCGAGCAGCCACGGCGGCGGCGTCATTGCGCATCTCGTCTTGATTGAGGATTACAGCGGTGGTTTGTGCTTCAAGGGAGGCGACGCGGCCATCCCAGAACACGTGGGGCACGTGGCTGATATTGAGTATGGATGGGGCGTTGCGTTTGAGAGAAGTGCGAGAGTGGCCGAAGGAGGTGGTGCGTCCGTCTGCCCAGGCGAGGTCAGGATCGTGGCAGGAGGCGCAAGCGATCTGGCCGCTACCGGAGAGCCGCGGATCAAAAAAGAGCAACTTTCCGAGCTCGGCTTTTTCTTTGGAGTAAGGGTTGTTCTCTGGGAAGATGGGCGCGGGTACTAGGCCAAGTTCGACGAAGTTTACATCGGGATCGACGTGGGCGACTGGCCATTCTTGGCTAGGTTTGGCGTAGGTGGCGCGAAGTTGGGCGGCAAAATTCTTATACTCGGCTTCTGTGAGTTGTTCGCGCGGGGGTAGGCGCGTGGTGCTGAGATCGGGAGCTTCGCCTGCGAGTTCGCTGAGGACCGCGGACGTCTGGGGCTGGGCCAATACCTTCAATACCGTTAAGACAACGAGGCCGAGGATACGAAATTGGCTCATGGTAGACTTGTGGCCAAATGCTTAGTGCATTCGAATGATACGTCACCTCAATAAACTCTTTTTAGGACGAGAAACTCCTCGCTTAAGGCTGGCGGATTTTGGCTGCGGGGGTGGGTGTATTTTTCTCAAGCGTGATCAACACCACGGAGGCGATGATGATCGTCGAGGCGATGAGGGTGCGCGTGCTGATCGGTTCATCGAGGATTAGCCAGCCGAGAAAAACGGCGACGATGGGGTTAACGTAGCCGTAAGTGGCGACGTGGGCGGGCGCGCAATTTTTCATCAGCCAAACGAACGTTGAATAACCGACCAACGAGCCGATACCCACAAGGTAAATGAACGCCAGCCATGAGCGCGGACTCACCGCGTTAACATCGAAGCGCGTGAAGTCGCCGTGCAGCCCTGCGACGAGCAACAGCGCCGCACCTCCGCCGAGCATCTGCAAAGCGGCAGCTAGAGCGGGCGTGGCGCCGTGTTTCGCGTGGCGCGAAGTTATGGAGCCCAGCGACCAAGCGAGGCAGCCGATTAAAATCGCGATCACGCCGCCGAGGTGGAGGCCGCCGTGTGCGGTGTTTTGCCACGGTGCGGCGAGCCAGACGACGCCGGTGAAGCCAAGGAGCATTGCGCCAAAAGTACGAGCCGTCGGGCGCAATCCTCCGGGCCACGCCCACTCGGTTAGTACGATAAACAGCGGACCGATGCCGATAAGTAACGCGATGATGCCGGAGGGAAGATATTGCGACGCCCACACCACGGCCCCGTTGCCGCCCAGTAGTAAAAAAGCGCCGATGAGGGTGTTGACGCGCCACTGCTGGAGGCTGGGCTTGGGCGCACCACGGAGTTTTAAAAACGTAAACAGCAACGTTCCTGCGATTAGGAATCGCGCTGCGGCCATCAGGAACGGCGGCATCGTCTCGACGGCGATGTGCATGCCTAAGTAGGTGCTGCCCCAGACGAGATAAATTGTGGTGAAGGCGCCGATCAGAGCCGGGCGGGACGGAGTGGCAGCGGTGGCGGGCATGTAGTACAATGCGTGGTGTGACTAAACCTTGTGGCCGAACCGAGCTCATAATTATTCCGAGCCGAGGCATGCATACACTTATTGTTATCCCTTTTCATCGAACTGAATACATGAAACCTGCAATTATGGTGAGTCACGGCGGCGGGTTTGCATTATCAGCTGGGCTGAATTGGAGTAGTTTGGTGGGCAATAAGATATAATGTATAAGTAATGGGCTTGAAAGAAGAGTTTGCGCCTCGCTCAGTTTTACACTGTGCCAAAACGGTTGGTTATCATTGAAGATAATACGGTCTTTCGCAAGATGCTGTCCATAGCGTTGGCCCGCGTGCGCGGCGTCTTAATGGGTGCCGCGTTTGATTGTGGTAAAGAAGGCTTGGAGTATTGCCTGCGGACAAAACCGGATCTTTTGGTCGTGGATCTTTTTTTGCCGGATTTGCATGGATTGGAGATCGTACGCGAGGTGCGCGCGCGATTGCCGATGACGCGAATTTTGGTGCTCACGGGTCATCCCGACGGAGATATGCCGGCGCGGTTGGTGGCGCAGGGCGTTCATGGTTTTGTCGATAAGGCTGCTCCGTTAAGCTACATTATGCAGGCAATGGAATCGTTGATCGAGGGCGGGATGTTTTATGCGACGCATGTGCCGCCGAAAAGTGCGTCGTCTTCGGCGCAGGCCGCGTTGCCCAAAGCAGTAGCGGGAGTGCGGAACGATCTGGAGGCTTTTTCTCTGGAGGCGGTGAAAGTGCTTTCAGCGCGAGAGATCGAGGTGGCACGGTTGGTCGCGGAGGGATTTTCTTCCAAGGAATTGGCGGCGCGTCTAGGCTTGAGTGTGCGAACCGTAGAAAAGCATCGCGCCAATATTATGGAAAAAATCGGCGTGCATGAAGTTGCCAGTTTGGTGCGCTGGTGCCTGCAGTCGGGCTTGGTGAAAATTTGAATGGCGCCGTTGACGCGCAGAGTCATGCGTGGGGCTTAGGTCGGCGGGCAGTCGCGGCGTGAACTTAGGTTCTGACGAAGCTCGCGAGGAGTTGCTGGATGCGTTGGTAGTCGGAGTGGAGGGTGTTGAGCTCGGCGCGGGTCGGTGCACTACCGCCGGATTTGAGCCGGAGTTCTAAATCGTGGGCGTGCGTGGAGAGGTCGTAGGCCCCGATCAGCTGCGCGGTGCTTTTGAGATTATGTGCGGCGATCAGGTGGGCACTCGGCGTTATGGCAGTGCTGCAGGGCGCGGCGAGCGTACGAATGAGGCTGGCGGTATCTTGTAAAAAGACGCGGGCGAGTGCTTGGGCTTCAGCGTGACCAATTATCGCAGCCAATTCGGCGAGGGCCGGGGTGGAAGCCTGCGCTTGGGACATTTTTGTAGTGGGCGGGTGGCGGGGTCAGCTGAGCACGGAGCCGAAGGCGTACCGGAGCGTCCAAGCCCGGGTTGCGCCGGGCGCAAGCTCCGTGACGAGGTAGGGTTCAATGCTCCAAGTGTTGCTGTTGCCCCAGATTGGGCAAAAATCAGGTGTGAAATCGGCCGAGAACGTGAGGCCGCTCAAGTGCGGATGCGAAAGGTTTACGCGGAGGTTTTGGCCCGGGGCGATGCGAAGGGGTTCGAAGTGGCCGTCGAGTTCGTTTTCAAAACGACGTTTGAACGAGAGCCGGTTGCGGGCGTCTAGGGCGTAGCCAGGATTTTCGGGAAAGCTATAACCGGTGGGCAGCTCGCAGGTCAGGAGGCGATCGGTGAGCGCGAAAAAAGGATGCGCAAACCAATGTAATGGGAGGGCTTGCACCCCGGTGTTAGTGAGACTGGTGGAGGAAATGAGGGTGCGGCCCTCGAGGGCTACGCGGCGGGTGAGCTGAGTGCTGTAGCCGTCACCGGATTGGTCGGTGCGAAATTCTAGGGCGGTGGCGGCGGGCGTGATGCGCCACGAGCAGGGTTCGGTCACGACGGGTTTGCCGTCGGGGCCGGGCGTGACCCGGCCGATGCCGATGATCCATCCCTGGCCGTCGCGGAGCATGAGGGGACGTTGGGTGCCGAATTCGGCGTACCGAAACGATTCGGGGAGACCCTGGCCGTTGAAAGCCTTGGGAGCAGGGTTGGGCCACTCCGGGCCGGCCAGAAGCGGACCTCCGCGGGTATCTTGGACCTGCCAAATGTAGCCGCCCCAGCAGAAGCGGATACCTTGGTGTAGGCGATCAGCCGGATCTGCTGGGTCGAGAAGTTCGACCGAAAGTTCGGCGTTGGCGAGGGTGAGCACGGGGCCGAGATTCGGGGGCGTGGGCGTATTATTTTACGCGGCGCACGCGTAGGGTGGTGTTTTTGCCGTCGACGCTCAGCGCAAACGCGCCGGCGGGGCGAGGTTGGATTTCTACTGCGCGGCCGACCAATTCGACGGTGATGGGTTCCACTCCCTCCCAGACTTGGCCGTTGTCCAGAGCGAAGCTGTTGCCCCCGACCCAGCCGGTTGCTCGGGCTTTGAGAACGGGCTCATTTTTCCACTCGCCGTTGAAGGAGGGAAGCCCAAAGCGCTCGAGGCCGCTTCGTTTACGCTCGGTGTCAACAGCGGCCGTGGTGGCGGCAACGACTTGCGCGGCGGCTTTGCGTTCGGCAGCCACGCTAACGTTGGCTCTGAAGTGGCGAATGAGGGCGGCGTCGATAACTCCGATCTGGTCGGATGTGAGGCGGTCGAGACCAGCGCGGGCGTAATCATCAGCGGTCATGATGATTTTCAAGCCGGGGAAGTCGTCGGCGCGAACGACAATTAACGAGAGCAACACAAATGCCATGAAGCGGAATGAGCCTAGGGTTTTCATGAGGAGTACGTGGGAGGAAGAGCGGAGGGAGGGGGAAGAAGGGATGGGGTCTCTGCCTTGATGAAATCGGCTCCGATAGTCTGAGCGGTGATGAGTTCGGCGAAGGCGCCACCGCGAGCCAGAAGCGTGTTGTAATCGCCTTCTTCGAGCACGGCGCCGTCGCGCAGGACGACGATGCGATCCGCATTTTTGATCGTACTGAGGCGGTGCGCGATTGTGATCACGGTGCGGCCTTGGGCGAGGCGGTCTAGGGCCTGTTGGATGAGGCGCTCGCTCTCGTAATCGAGGGCAGAGGTGGCTTCGTCTAGGATGAGTACAGGTGGGTTGCGCAAGATGGCTCGCGCAATGGCAAGGCGTTGGCGCTGGCCACCAGAGAGCGTGACGCCACGCTCTCCAATCGGCGTCTGATAACCTTGTGGCATTTTTAAAATAAACTCCTCCGCGTTCGCGAGGCGGGCGGCCGCGCGGACTTCTTCGTCGGTGGCTCCGGCGTGGGCGAAGCGGATGTTCTCATCAACCGTACCGGAGAGCAGAATGCTCTCCTGCATAACGACGGCCATCTGGCGTCGAATCCAGCGCATATCCCATTCACTTTGCGGTACACCGTCGATTAGGATCTGGCCGGCGGTCGGCGCGTAGAGGCCGAGAAGAAGATTGGCCAACGTGCTCTTGCCGGAACCTGAGGGGCCGACCAAGGCGATATTTTCACCGGGGCGAATTGTGAGGGAAAACGATTCGATCACGCGTTTCTCCGTTTCAGGATAAGTAAACGCAACGCGATCGAAGACAATATCGCCGGACAGCCGTTTCTCGCGTCGCGCGCCGTGCCATTCTTCGACGTAAGGGGAGTCGATCAGCTCTTTGATGCTGGCGTAGCTTTCGCGGCCAGCGAACCAAGGTTCGCTTAAGCCTATCACCATCTGCACAGGCGCTAAAATCACGGGTAGGCCCGCTATAAAGGCCACGAGTGTGCCGACCGTCATTTGGCCTTGGATCGCTAGGATCGCGCCGCCGGCGACGACAAGCGCGGCGATGGCTTGAGTACTGACGTAGGTGAACGTGCCAAAAACCGCGCTTACCCACGATTGATCGACGCGGCTGCGCGCGAAGTCGCCGCTGCTGCGGTCGAGCAGTTGCTCAGCCTGCTTTTCTTCGCCGAAGCTGCGTACGAGGCGAAGCGCGGAAATAAATTCGCTGGCTGTACCTGTGAGTTTTTCCTGCGCTAGGCGCGCTTCGTGGTTGGTGATTTGGAGCTTCGCGAAAAAGCGCCACTTGGCGAACGCCCACACGGGCAACGCTAACACAAGGATCGCCGTGAGTCGCCAATTGAGAAACGCGAGCACAAGAAATACACCCGTGCTGTACAAAATCACGGGCAGAAATTGGTTCAATACCGAGTACAGCAGTGACTCTATTTTTTGGGTATCGAACGCGTACTTCGAAAGGAGTCGCCCGGTTTTCTGCCGGTCAAGATAACTGAAACTCAGAAACTGCAGGCGGAAAAAAATCCGACTGCGCAATTCGACCATCAGCCGCGCCATGACCTTGGCCAATTCATTAGCGCCCAGGATGGAGAACACGTAATGCATCCCAAGTAGGGAGGCGAAAAGAGCGGTGTACAGTAGCACACTGCGCGTGTCGCCGGCCGGCACCGATTGATCGATGATGCGCGCAAAGATCAATGGGCACGGCGCGATCGCGAGGCTCCGCAACAACGCCAGTCCGACCCCCGGCGCTAGCGCTAGGCGGGCACGCCAGAGGTAGCCGAGAAGGCTTGGTGAATTGAGCGGCTCGAGGGACATGCTCCGCTAAAACTGACTGAGCTACGCGCCACGCCAAGGGATTTTGTTTCCCTTGAAGAGGTCATTAGCCGGCCACACAGGGCGCGACAGTTGGCGCGTATGATTGCGGGCAGCGCCAAAAACAGTGAATTATTTCGCTGCGCGGCGCGGTGTGCCGTCGCCGTGCAGCGAGTTGTAATACGGATCGCCCGCGACGATACTGCCGCGTTTGACGGGCTGCCCAGTGAACGCACTCTTGTACAGCGAGGTCAGTAACTCGAGCGTGCGTCGAGCCTCCGGACCGCTTAACAGTGGACGGCGGTTAGCATCCATGTCGCTCACGAGTACTTCGAGTTGCGCGGCGTGGGTAGAGCCGACGTCTGCCGGAAAATTTTGCCAGGCTTGCGTGAGCGCGTCGCTCTCGGGCGCAGGCGCGGCCGGCGTGAAGCGCCAGTTATCACGGTTGTAACTGTAAAGGTGCGTGAGTTCGACGGTGGCGCGTTGGTAGTCCAGGCGGATGTAGGTCTCTTGGCGCGGGCTGAGGGCACTGTTGACGACGGAGGCTTGAGCACCGTTGGCAAATTGGATGAGCGCCATCGACACGTCTTCGACTTCAATCGCACGGTCTAGGGTGGCGGCCATGGCGCGGATTTCGGCCCAGTCGCCGAGCAAGTGGAGGAGATGATCCATCGCGTGAATGCCAAGTCCCATGGTGGGTCCACCAAGTTCGGTGGCCCATTTGCCGCGCCATGGTACCGCATAATAAGCAGCGTCGCGGAACCAGACGGTGTTACAGACTGCGACCAGTGGGCGGCCGAGGAGGCCTTGATCTGCTAGGCTGCGTAGATGCGCGGTCGAAGAGGCGAAACGCATCTGGAAAACGCATGAGGCAAATTTGCCCGTGCGGTGCTCTGCAGCTTCAATCAGATCGAGCTCGGCGAGCGAGGCGCAAAATGGTTTTTCACAGAGCACCCAGGCGCCAGCTTCCATGGCGGCTATGCTCATGGAGGCGTGTAGGGAGGGCGGGGCGGCGATGAAAACGAGATCGGGTTTCTCCGCGGCTAGGGCCGTCGCGTAGTCGGTGTGTGCGCCGGCGATTTTGTATTTGTCGCTGAAGTTTCGTACGCGCGTGGCGTCGATATCGACCGCGGCCGTGATGACGACCCGGCCCTTGGTGGCTTCAGCGGCACGGACGTGCGCATCAGCAATACCGCCGGTGCCCACCAGAATGGCTCGATAAACTTTGCTCATGATTGGACGCTGGTGGCGGTGAGGGAACGCGCAGTGGAACAGGACATTCGGTTAAAAAGAGCGGGCAGGGGCGTCGCGGGCAAGGCGTGATTACGGGATTATTCAAAAATGTTTACGCAGCAGCGAGGGGCTCCTAAAGGCTATTTTATTAGGAAATTTCAGCTGCGAAGAGCGCTAAACGCTGAATTTTCGCTGATTAAAACGGGCCAGCTTTGGGAAATAATGCAACTATCTGGCGCAAAATTATGGCGCCCGGAACGAGGGGATTTGCTCGTGCCTTAGACTTTAGACCACGCCGGCGAGGTGGAGAATTTTCTCGCCGGTTAGGCGACGCTCCGGCGGTAGAGAGTGCGGGGTGCGGTTACCGTGGATGGCGGCGACAGCTTTGAACTTCTCTTGAGTGGCTTGCACAAATTCATCGACGGCGCGCGTCTCGCCACAGAGTGCCATGATCTCGGGGAGCCAGCGGTGGCCGTAGCGGACGTGGTTTTGCTCGTCGTTGCGGTCGAAGGCGAGAAGCGTGTCGGCTTCGAAGTCGTTGAGCTCGCGCACGCGGTCCATGACGTGAGCTTTGGCGGGGAAACTACCGGCTTCAAATTCCATCGTCATCATCGCGTAGCGCTCGTGGGGCGGCATTTGGACGAGGATGTTGTAGAGATCGAGCGAATGCTCGACGGTCATGAGATCGACACCGAGCTTGGGTAATTGGCGGAAACCAAATTGGCTATGGCGTGATTCATCCCACAGGTGGCGAGCCATGTCGTGATGCAGATCAAAGGGCGCTTGCGGCGTGTCGAAAAAAACGGTCGCGAGGTAATCTACGGCGTCCATTTCCATCATGAGCCATACATAAACCATAAGGCGGATGACGCGGGCATCGGTCTTGGGGTCGACGAGCCATGGACGGACGATCGGCGTCTCGGTGGCGTCGCAACTAAAAACGCTCGAGCAGGTCGGGTACTTGCCGCGGTTGCAGGTGGCGGGATGCGTGAAGGGAGTTTTCGCGTGTTGCCAGACGTAGTTGGCGGCGAGGGGTAGGCGGGTTTCTTGGCCGAGCCAGCCACCGAGATCGTCGATGGCTTGGGTGAGATGGAGCGACCATTCGCGGGCATCGGTGCCGGCGAGGTAGGGCGCGATCTCACGAGTGTGGCGTTCTTCGTCGGCGATGAATTCTTCGACGAGTTTTTTGGACGGCCAATCGGCGAGTGGATCGGTGACTCTGAGGTAGTGGCGATAAGCGGATAGCAGCGCGGGCTTCAGAACTTGGTAGAAGCCGGCAGTGAGCACGAGCGCGTTTTGTGCGTTGGTGCCTACAGCCTCGGTAAAGATTTTTTTAACGCTATCGCGAATCGTCTCGCTCGAGCCGAAAGATGTGAGTTCGCGGCCGCGTTCCCGCAGAAAGCGGGCGTGACCGGCGGATTCCCAAGCGTGTTGGCATAGTAGATATTTTAACTCCGGTTCGCCGACTCGGTAGATGAGTGTTGTAACCGTGCGTAGGAACTCGCGCTCGACCTCAAATAACACGCGGAGCAGGCGCGCCATGTCGTTGACCGCGGCCATGCGGCCGGAGGCGGGACGGGTGGCTGGAGTTGGGGAGGCGGTTTCTGTGCTCATCAAAGAGGGTAAGGCAGGCGATGCTGAAATTTTTCAGCAGATGCGGCCGCGTTTGCCGGCTAAAGTATGGCCGGGGGGATTCACACCGACCCAACGCTCGTCGATGGGCTCACTGGCGCGTTGAAAGCGGGCGTCGCTGGAGATGCGTAGGCGGTTCTCGGTGCGGTTGTCGAGCGAGGCGTGCACGAGGAACATACCGAAGGTGATGAAGTCGCCCGCTTCGAACTCGGTGGTGAGCCAGCGTCCGCCGAACTTGTTTACGACGGCGGGCGGGTTGTGCGAGAGCGTGCCCGTGAAGGACCATTTGCCGGATTTGGCGGCCTCGGCGTCTTTGGGTTTATTTTCGCAGAAGGCGTCGACGTCGCGGTAAATGTAGTTCTCGAGCAGATCCATGCGTTTGTGTGAACCTTCGAGGACCATCAGGCCACCTAGCTCGTAGGAGATATCGCCATAGGGGAGCCAGCACGTCATGTGCTTGTGCGTGCCGCGGCCCATGTAGGGAAGATCGCAGTGAGGGTTGGTGCCTTTGCCGGGCCCGATGGCCCGCAGCCAGGTGAAGTCGTAGTGGCGGATATCTTCGCCGTAAAATTGGCGATAGAAATCGGGTAGACGGCCCGAATAAAGGAGATTTTGGATGCGCGGGTTGTTATTAGTAAGCTCGGGCTTGAAGACGTAGCCGGAGCCTGGTTTGCAGACGCCGTCGATGCGCGGGAAATTTTCGTCGAGGACGCCGGCCTCGGCGAGGCCATCGGTGAGGCTGGCTCGAGCGTCGAGGACCTGGTCGCGATCGAGGTAGCCCTTCATGTAAAGGTAACCATCGGTGTCAAAACGGCGGCGCAGTTCGACGAAATTTGTGGCTGCGTCGGAGGAATCGCGGAGGAGGCCGAACTTATCCTCACTCATCTCAAGTTGATGACCGTAGGACCAGATTTGGGGCAAGGTGGCGGTGCTCATGTGCAATGTGGCAAAATTATTGGTGGTGAGGGAAGAAATGTTACCCAACACAGAATACACTGGAAACGAACCTGACAAAATGGTTGTAATGGAATTTGGCATGTAGATTTTGGTGCAATCATGCAGACCCCATTTCGGACCCAACCTTGGCTCACGAGCGCGGTGCGCACACCGATTGGCGAACTCCAGTTGGCTGGTTCGCTTAAAGATGCGCGTGGGCTTGATCCGCAGGCGATGCGTGTACTGGGGAGTTATTCGCTGATCTACATGGTGGATTTGGAGGGGTATTATTGCGACGCCAACGGAGTGAGACGCGATCTCGTCTCGGGTGATCTCGTGTTGATTTTACCGGAGCTGGCGCACGCTTATGGGCCGAAGCGCGGACGAGGGTGGAATCAGATCTACTTTGTGTTTAATGGTCCGGAATTCGATTTTTGGCGGGAGCGCGGTTTGCTCACGCCCGAGCGCCCCGTGTTGCATTTGGAGCCGGTGGATTATTGGCGGCGGCGTTTTGAAGAAGTCGTGGGGGCGGAATCACGGCATGGCGCGGGCGCGTCGATGCGCGCGATGGGACGTTTTCTCCATCTGCTCGGCGACATCCTCGCGGCCAACGCCGACGCTGACGGCCACCGTGAAGCCTGGCTCGAGCAGGCGCTGCAACTGCTCGGTAATCCTGGCGACAACGGCTGGCCGACGCCGCAACACGTAGCGCGGACGGTCGGCCTGAGTTACGATAATTTCCGAAAACAATTCGCGGCTCGCACCGGCTTGTCACCGGGCCAACACCAGAAACGCCAGCGGATCGAGCGCGCTTGTGCTGCGCTTTATCAAGGCAACGAGGGTTTCAAGGAGTTGGCGGAGCAGTTGGAGTTCTGCGACGTGTTTCACTTTTCAAAGGCGTTCAAACAAGTCGTCGGCCTCACGCCGTCGGAATTTCGACGCAAGGTCCGCGGAGGGTAAACGCACCTCGCCGCGCGTGCGTTTAGTTAAATTTCGGCCACGTTGTGCCCGGCGCGGGGAGCCACATCGTATTGGCTGGGATGTGAGGTTTGCGGTTTCGGTATTTTTTCATGAGCCGGATTTTTGTGAGCAATAATTCCGGCAGATCTTCGCCGTAAAAGAACGTGTTGTTGCCGACGGCGGAGACGGCGGTGACCTCGGTCTTCGCGGTCGTGAGCAACGCATGAAGCGCAGCAGTGTTGGCTAGCTCGAGGTCGATGGTGGTCTGGAGTGATTTCTCATGGCGCGTGCGCTCGGTGGCCTTGGTCGCGGCGAGGTAGCCATAGACATCGGCGCACCACGCGCAGACGCTGCGCAACGAGCCGCACCAATAACGATACGCGCGAGCTCGGTCGTGTAGGTCGATGAAGGCTGCCTGCGCGTCTGGCGTCGTGGCGGTGGCTGCGATGAGTAGGGCGAGTCGCGCGATGAGCTTATCGAGGCGCGGGAAGACGTTGCGGTCGAAGTAACGCGTGCTGTTGGCGCCGTGTTCGCGACTGATGAGGTCAAAGAGCACATCTTTGCCGAGGTCGAAGAGGCTCGGGTTGTTGAATTGGAAGCAGCCGTGCTTCTCGTAATAGACGCGGTCGTTGGCCGGAATGGCGGCAATGTCGGGCACGATCGGGCGGTCCCACGTGCGCTGCCAACAGAAGCCGAACGCCGTAAAGAGTGGTACCGTCGGCTGCCAGGATACTGCCTCCTCAAACGCATCCCATGCCGCGACGAGCGCAGGCGCGTGCTGCGCGCCAACGTGGCGTTTCGCGAAGGCTAGAAGAATGTCGTCGATAGGCGTTTTTGGAAAAAATTGCGCGGCGCGGATGGCCTCGGGATTCGGCCAGTACGGCGTCGCGGTTGTGTTGGCGAGACCGCCGAAGGCGCTAATGCGCGTTATCCCCGTGTCGCGGACCGCGAGAAGCTTTTGGTGGAGCGCGCGCGGGAACGGGATGCCAAGGAGCGGCTCTTGATTCATAACTGGGCCGGGCGAATAATATAGCACGGGCTCGACGCCTTGGGCGCGCGTCTGCTTCAGCGCCTCAGCTTCTCCGGCGTCCATCGTGGATTGAAAAATCGAACCGCCGACGCCGGCTTGTTCGGGATAACGCGGGTGGTTGTAGGGCACGTGGTAGCCTTTGACCATGAGCGACGGCGCTTCCCATCCGACGTGGCCACCAAGCGCAGCTTTGATGTGCTCGTGTTCAACTTTAAATGGCTCGATGCGGAGCAAAACGTCGAAATCGGGGTTCACGGCAGCGGCGGCGCGTTGGAGGTTTTTGAGGAAACGTGCGATGCTCGCGCCGGCAGCTGCAGCGACTTTATCATGATTACGCCACTCTCGAATCATGTAAGGCCCGCCGTTGCGGCCTACATATAGCGAGGCGGTGTGTTCAAAGCCGGCGCCACTGTCATTTGTCCAGACTGACATATAACTAAGATCAGGTACCGCGCTTACGAGTTGGCCAATGGCAGCACGGTAATGTTCGACGGAAATCGGATGGTCTTGGGCTAGCGTGTAACGCGGCAGGCGCGAGCGGAAGGGATGATCGATGCGCGCGCCGCGGAGCGTGGGATATTTTTGAAAAAGTCGCTCGGGCATCGAGCGCGGTTCAAACATGCACACGCCGGGGCGCAGACCGTAGCGTCGACCGATGTCGGCGAGTTTTTTCAGATGGTTGAGATTGGCCTCAAGGTACATCTCGGGCCAGAGCCCACGCGTGAGCGGTGTGGAGAGGAAGTGATTGAACCCCGGTGCGTAAGTGTAAAATTGCGAATAATATTCGTCGGTGACGAGGTCCTCGTAGGGCATATGCGCTTGGAGCCCGTTGACTTCGCAATGGGTGAAACCGCTCTCGGCGAGCGTGGCGGCGTATTGCTCAGGATCGAAGCCGCGGGCGGAGCGCCAATATTGGGTGTTGCAACCATCCCAGTGTGGTCGGTGCCAACCGAAACTGGCCGCAATGAAGAGACCGCGCTCGATTTGCTCGCGTGTTGTATCGCTGAGGCCGTTGACGAGCAAGCGCACAGCTGCGAACAGCAGCGCGGGTTCATCGGCGGTGATTTCACCGGCGCCGTCGGTAATCCGGAGCCACATCCAACCGCGTTGGTCGCGGCTGGCGGCGGGCAATTTTTTCACCCAGTGGCGAGAAGCGAGGGCGACGTTAACGCCGGAGGCTGGGTGAGCGACGATGGAGATTTTGGCGCCGGTTAGAAGGGCAAGTTCGCGGGCGGCGGTGTGTTCGACGGGTACTGCAGCGGTTGAGATATGCAGGGAGCGAATGCCTAGAGAAGCGAGGGTAGGGGCCATGAATATTTTGGGACTGAGTTGGATTGGTATCCGCCTCGGGCTAGCCGCAAGCGCAAAGGCCGGCGCGACCCACTGCAGACCAAAATTTTCCCAAATCACACAAAGCATGCAGGAAATTTTGTCGCAGGGCTTCAACACGTGCGCTCGATTGAGTTAATGATGTAAGCCGCAGGCGGGTTGAACTACGCGCTTTGCGTTCGCAGTCTCATTTTTTGCTGAGCTAACCCCCACCTCTCTAAGATCTGTCTGTGAATCCCTGTATCATTATGTCCTTGCTCGCCCGCATATCGCTCTGGTTTGCCGTTTTATTGGTTCCCGCTCTTGCCTCGGCTGACGTTGCCGCTCCTCAATCGGAGCTGCGCTCGGTGATCGACCAAGCGTTGCACACCTCAGCAGAACAATACGAGTGGATGATTGCTCACCTGCCGACGCAGGAACGCATGCCGCGAACCATGGAGAAAGGAAAACTCATCACCGTGCGCGAGCGCGATTGGACGGTCGGTTTTTTCCCCGGTGCGCTCTGGTATCTTTACGAGGGCACCAAAATGACAAACTGGCGTGCGGCGGCGGAACGCTTTACGCGTTTGCTTGAGTCTGAGCAGCTCAACACCCGGACACATGACGTCGGTTTTATTTTAAAAAGTAGTTACGGCAACGGCCTCCGTCTTACCGGCGACGCGGCCTATCGCCCCGTTTTGCTCAAAGGCGCGCAGTCCTTGGCCACACGCTTTTCGCCCGTGGTCGGTTCGATCAAATCGTGGGACCGCAGTCCTGAGGAATACACTTTTGCGGTTATTATTGATAATTTGATGAACCTCGAATTGCTGACCTGGGCCGCGCGCAACGGCGGCGAATCCCGGCTGAGGGATATCGCGATCACGCACGCGGACACTACACTGGCGAATCATTTCCGACCCGATAGCAGCACCTTCCACGTTGTTGATTATGATGCCGCCACAGGCCGCGTGCTGCGCCGCATCACGCATCAAGGCACGGCGGACAGTTCCGCTTGGGCTCGCGGCCAAGCATGGAGTCTTTACGGTTACACTATGATGTTTCGGGAAACACGTGAAGTCCGCTACTTGGAAACCGCGGAAAAAGTCGCTCGCTTCATCATGAATCATCCGCGTCTGCCGGCCGATAAAATCCCTTATTGGGATTTCGACGCACCGGGCCAGCCCAACGCGCCACGCGATTCCTCGGCGGCGGCGATCATGAGCTCGGCGCTCTTTGAACTCTCCGGCCTCACGCGTGATCCGGTGGCTGCTAAGCATTACGCCGCTTTTGCGGAGGCTCAATTGCGCAGCCTCGCTTCGCCGGCTTATCTGGCTGAACCCGGAACCAACGGCGGTTTCATCCTCAAGCACGCCACCGGCAATTTTCCAAAAAATAGCGAAATCGATGGACCGATCAATTACGCCGATTACTACTTCCTTGAGGCGCTCATCCGCGCGCGAGCCTTCGCGGGTTCGTCTGCCCAGCCTGCGTCAACGGCGGAGAAAATAGGTCGTGAAGCCGGAAAACTCTCCGGTAGATATGCGCCGCTTGATATCAAGCTCACGCTGCCTATCGATAAAAAATCTGTGGAACTGCGCTTCCGCAGCGCGCGCAACCGTACTATCAGCAAGATAACTGATATCGCGCCTAATCATCCCGCACCTCAGACGGTGCTGCCCTCGCCAAAACCTGATAAAGAAGTTTGGTACCCTGTTGTAGATCTCGCTCTCAACGCCGGCATGAACGGTGTGTTGCGTTGGCAAACCGCGCCGCGGGTTGTCGCAGTGAATCACCATTTCCACGGTAAAGTAGAAGCCGGAAAAACTGAATTCCCTGTTGCCGCTGAGATTCTCGAGTCGTGGGAAAATAGCGTTTATTGCGAACCAGCCGTGCCGCTGCAGGATTTTTATTTGTCGGTGCGAGTACCGGTGATAAACGGCGCCTTGAAGTATTCCGTGGCCTCGCTCGCGGAAACTTGGGCAGGCACCGTTATGATGCTGGATGCTGGCACGGGTCAGGAAGTCGAAGTCCTTCGCATCGACCCTAAACCTTTTGTTTCCGCCCAGATTGGCGGTGCGCCCTCTATCACTTTAACGGCGGCCAATCTCGAGCGCGCTTTGATGGATTCGGTGAATTATCTTCTGCGTGCGCAAAATCGTAATCCCTCTAGCCCCACCGCCGGTGGCCTGCATCTTTTTTATGACCTCGATGCTCAGACATATCGTTCTTCGCACTGGATCTGGGGCGCTGGTCCCGCGGTCTCGGCTTTGCTTGAGGCCGAAAAAATACCAGTCATTGCCCGGCAATTTTCTCCGCGTTTTTTAACGAATCGGGCTGATGAGATTGGACGTAGTGGATTGGCTCTGCGGATTCTCGATCCCAAACATCCTGCCTACGGCGTCTCCCTCTCACGTTGGCGTCGGGCTATCGATCTACCTTTTGGATATGAACAATGCGCGGCGGTATCCGACGCGCTCTTTTTATCGGGTTGGTCGTGGATTCCCTTATACCACGCCACAGGTAACGTCGAATACCTGCGCGCGACCGAACTTCTCGCCGCTTCGACGGCGCGTTTGATGAAGGAGTACGAGTTAGTGCCACAAGATTATTACGTGGATCGCCGTGAATGGTCGGAACACACGATTGATGAATCCGGTTTTGGCGTGGAAGGCCTACGTGCGCTATACGTCACCACAAAAGAGGCACGTTACAAAAAACAAGCCGACGACTACATGAAGCAGCATCTCGCCAAGCTCTCGCGCGACGACGGCTTGTGGGAGCGTGGTTGGAACCGCCGTACGGGCGTCATGCCGACCATCCGCATGACGCGGGGTTTAGGTTGGGCGATGGAAGGATTACTCGCGGCGCACGAGGCGGTGCCTGAGGGCGATTATTTGACGCGAGCGAAACGCTTAGCCGACTCGATGATGAAGTGGCAACGCGCGGACGGATCCTGGGTTTTTATCGCGGATCAAGCGGTGGAACGCTACGGTATCAGCGAGAAAGGCACAGCCTTGTGGTCGTTGTTGTTTTACCGACTTTATCGAGCCACCGGCGACGCCCGTCATCTGGCGGTTGCGCGACAGGCGCTCTCGTGGTGCGTTGCTAACCAATACCGTGGAACCGATGCTGAAGCGCATGGCGGTATAGTCGGCATGACTGAGCATTCAGCAGTCGGCGCTGGCCACCGCGCTTGGTTCAAAGTGGCGTGCGCCTATACGACAGGCTTCGCGGCGCTCGCGACAATTGAGGAGCTCAAAATCCAAGCGCTCGACTCAAAGACTAAATAACACCCGAACATTAACTCACCTCGTGTCGCGCCAAGCGTGGCACGATTTTATTTCCCGAAATTTTGAAAACCAAGAAACCGATGAACTACCAACCCTTATTAAACTCTTTGAAAAAGACCGCCTGCGGTTTGCTTCTGATTACCGCGTGTATACACGCGCAAACCGCAACCAATCTTCCCGCCGATTCCGAAACCATTAAGCTCTCGGCGTTCGAAGTAAAAACGGAGTCGAACCGCGGCTACACGTCTTCCGAAACGATGACGGGCAGCCGAGTGAAGACCCAAATCGTTGATCTGCCTTACACGGTCAATGTTATGACGAGTGAGTTCCTCGAAGACTTCGGTTTGCTCGAGCTTTCCGATAATTTGTCCCATGTCGGCGGCTTCACCGGTCTTGATATCGGCGGAAATTTTTTCCTGCGCGGGTTCTCTGCTTCTTATCAATTGCGCGACGGATTTTTCCGTCTCGGTCGATATGGTTCCAGCAATGTGGATCGTATTGAAATTATCAAAGGTTCAAGTGCTGCCATCTATGGTCGCACCTCGCCCGGTGGCATGATCAATATGATTTCTAAGCAACCCAAAGCAGAGAAGAATCAAAAGCTTGCTTTCAACTATGGCGATTACGGCACACAACGCGTCACGCTTGAAGCGACCGGTTCGCTCTTTCCGACGGTTTTGGGTAAGACCAATTACGTTCTCACGGCCAGTCACTACCAGCGCGACTTCGACATGGAGTACGCTCGAAATCGCAATCAGGAGTACTACCTCGCTTTCGATCACGTGTTTGCCGACGGTTCGAAATTATTTTTGTCAGGCGAATATTTCTTTCAGCTTCGCCACGCTCCGCTATCAGCTGCTGCTTTGATCGTGGATCAAAAAGGTACCGCATCGACTGTGGACGACAAGGCTGTGGGCTATGCGCTAAATCTCGCAAAGTACAGCGCCTCTGGCCCCAACAGTGAGCTCAACCGTGGCAACGATTCGGTTACGGCGTTTTACGACAAGAACATCAACTCGATTTTCAATCTAAGGGTTTCGGGTAACTATTACCGCGGCCGCCGTTGGGATTATAACCTCACGACCAACTGGCCCACGATTAACATCAATCCCGCAGTGGCCGCGGCGCCTTCCTCCTTGCGCGCTGCGACCCCGCAACGTGGGCGCATTTTTCAAGATGGCGGCGGCTCCCAGGTGGATTTGCTGGCCCACTACTTCACGAATGGCGGCAAGGTTGAGCACCGCTCACTTCTCACGTTTGATTTCAATGATTTTTACAACTGGAATCCTACGCTGAGCTACGTCGGTAGCGCCGATTTAGCCGCTTGGAATGTTCCGCGCCGCGTCACCCTCGATTCAAACTACAATCCTGCTGGCCCCATCGCCTATTTCCCCAAGTGGTATTATCAGGCTCAGGGAGAAACTTTCACCCGCAGCATTAAATTCCATACGCGTTTGCTTGGTGGTTTGGTGCGCCAACAGACCTCATTTTTTGGAGGAAGATTGCTCACGTATGCCGGCGCGCGTTTCGATGCCGTAGAACATAGCCATCGGGATCGGACCACGGCGGCTTCCTCATTCACACCGTTTATCCCCACGTATAAAGTGGGTGATGAGATCAATAAAAAGGTCACCGAGCTTAAACCCAATCTGGGTGCGAATTATAAACTCACGGAAAACATCCGCGCCTTCGCCAACTACAGCCAAAGTTTTTTCATGAATCAGGGCGACACACCGCTCGATATCGCCAACCCGAGTTACCAGGCCGAAGTCGCGGACGGTTGGGACTATGGATTTAAGGGCGGTTTTTTTAATAATCGTCTCACCTATACCGTTAGTGGTTTCTATATTAACCGCGAAAACGTCACGGTTCAGGATTTGTTGGAATCCCCGGCTGGTTCCGGATTATTTGTCGAGCAATCGCGTCGTGATGGAAGCCAGTTGGTGCGCGGTTACGAAGTGGATCTGAATTGGAATGTTACCAACGAGTTTTCCACCCTCCTCAGTTATGGCGTGGTGAATTCGGTCTACACCGATTACGGTGCAGCTAATCCTTTGGCCGTTGGTCGAGAGGTGCAGTACGTCTCGCCTTACAACGGGAGTGTCAGTGTCAAATATGCCCCTTCGCGCGGAATTTTGAAAAATTTCTCCGCGAATCTAGGTGTCACCTTTGTAGGTGCGACACCGCTCTCGGCACCCAATGCCGGCGATGTCTATTCTACAAGCTCCAAGGGCGTTCGCACGCTTACGAGTTCGACCAACGAATGGAGCCTCAAATCCCCAGCTTACAGCCTCTGGAGCTACGGTATGCGCTACACCGTGAAGAGCAACGTGAGCCTGAGTCACACCTTGGCCCTTAATGTTAACAATATTCTGGACGAGGAGTATTTACGCGCCGGCTCAGGTGGCTCCAACTCCCGGTTCCTCGGCGAGAAACGCTCCGTTTATTTCACGTACACGATCAACCATCGTGGTTCTTTGTTCTAACATGAGATCGTTCCAGACCCGGCGGGATTTCGGACGTGCTTTAGGGCCGGTCCTAATCCTGCTGGGTCTGCTGTTGCCGCAAACAGCGTTAGCTCAGATCGGCACCAAAGCCCCCGTGCGGCCTAATGTGCTGATGGTTATGATCGACGATCATGCGGCCCAACTTCACAGCGCCTTCGGTGGCAATGCTAGGGTGGCCACGCCAAATTTCGAGCGTATCGCAGCCCGAGGCACTTGGTTTACTCACGCCTACGCCGACTCTCCAGCGTGTTGTCCCTCTCGGACTGCTTTGCTAACCGGAGTGAATACAACGCGCAGCGGAGTTTATTATAATAGTCAGGCCTATCGGCGCACCACGACCTGGATTTCCCAAGTCCAGACCTTGCCTGGTACCTTCAAACAACAAGGTTATCTCACGGCGGGTTTTGGAAAAATCGGACATAATAAATACCTCGCAGACGATGAGAAAGATTACACCCCAGGCTATTATCGCTGGTTTGATAATCCGCAACATGTCCGCCACACTGAAAACGATCTGCTCCGCTACACACTCCCTAATAGTGTGACGAAAATGTGGTCAGATGCGTGGACCTGGGGTGTGCTGCCCGATGACTGGGACCGCAACGACCCACAAAAATATCAACAGGACACCGAACAAGCCGTGCGCGCTGCAGAGATGTTGCGTCAGCGTCACGATCAGCCGTTTTTTCTCGCCTGCGGATTTTGGCGGCCGCATCTGACCTGGAACGTTCCAAAACGTTTTTTCGATCGCTATCCTCTGGATAAAATCGAGCTGCCGGAAGGTTTTAAACCAGGCGATTTGGATGATGTGCCGATGGTGGCGCGCTGGCTTTCGACGCACCGTGGTGAACATGAATGGATCACTCAGCGCGATCTTTGGAAGCGCTGTCTCCAAGGCTATTACGCTGCTATCAGTTATGCAGATGAACAATTGGGGCGCGTGCTCGATGCCTTGGAAGCTGGTCCGAATCGAGACAATACCATTGTCGTGTTTGCCTCGGATAACGGCTGGCATACGGGTGAGAAAGACCATTGGACTAAGTTTTATCTATCTGAGCGCGGTTGCCGTGTCGTGTTTTCTGTCTCCGTACCTGGCGTTAAACCTAACGTGGTTCAAACGCCGGTGGGTTTGATCGACCTTTTCCCCACGCTGTTGAGCTTGTGTGGTCTTACCGCTCCACCAACTCATGCCCTAGATGGTATTGATCTCACAGGGTTGATTCGCGGTGCCACGACGACACGAGAGAAGCCGGTCCTCTCCACCTTTGGGCGCGGTTGCCACACTTTACGCGATGAGCGCTACCGTTATACTCGTTATCGCAACGGCGATGAAGAATTGTACGATCACAGCGTTGATCCCCATGAATTTAAAAATCTGGCGTCGGATCTCGCCTTCGCTCCTGTAAAATCAACGCTTCAAAAATATCTGCCCAATATAGAAGCGCCTGAGGTTGAATACGCCTCCCCTGCGGAAAAATCCAAGGACATCAACCGCTGGGATGACGCCGTGCTTGATGATGCCAAACGTTGAGCCGTAGCTGATCCTGTCGCCTACAGCAAGTGAGCCAGCGCTTAATTGTACGAAAAATTGACGAACCGGGCCGGAGCGCTAAGGTTTTCCTTATGAAGATGCGCGCGCTTTCCGTGTTCTGGATTTCGGGGTTATTGGCTGGTTCGGCCTCGGCGGCTTTGTTTCCCCAAGGTTTCGCGGATCACACACTCTGCTGCGGCATCGGCCCAATGGCCGCCGCGGCGCGTAATGGCGCGGCAAATGACGGTGAATCCAGCAGCGGTGGAGCTGCCTTGATGGCGGCGGTTCCTTCCATCCTCGCGGTCGCGACTCCCGTGGCTGCCGCCCCCGGGGTGAACATCCCACCCGCTGAGCTTGAAAACGGTTATCTCAAATTGGGCTTTGATCGCTTGAGTGGATTTAAATTTGTCCCGCCCGATTTCGATCCAGCGGCCAACCCCAACGTGCAGCCTCCTACCGGCAACGAACAGATCCCGGAAATCGTGAAAAATTGGAGCGGAAAAAAAGCCGTGATCACGGGTTTCATGCAGCCGACCAAGCTCGAAAAAGGTAAGTGCACGGAGTTTATGCTCATGTCTAGTCAGATGGCGTGCTGCTTCGGCGCCGTGCCTAATATCAACGACTGGGTCGTCGTGCGTATGGCTTCGGGAGTGCCGGTTATGATGGATGTACCGATCTCGTTTTACGGCACGCTTAAGGTCGGCGCGACTTTCGAGAATGGTTACCTCACTGGCATCTACGAGATGGAGGGAGAGAAAATGGGCGAAGTGAAGGGCTGAGCGCGGTCTGCGCGCCCAGAAAAATCTCGGCGCGACGCGCGGTCGGGTTCAGCGCGAGATATCGCGCTGCGTTAGAATACGAAAGCCGCGATTGCCCAGCGCTTGGCTAGCGGTTTCGGCGTCTTCGGAGCTGACGACGAGCGCGGCACGACCCTCTGGGCGTTTGATGAAACTGTAAATGTAATGAATGTTGATCTCGGCTTCGAGGAGCGCGGAGAGCACGCCCTTCAACTCGGATTCATCGCCGATCTCGACAGCGAGGATGGCGCATTCGGTGTAGGGAAAATCGTTGTTCACCATCAGCTCGCGGGCTTTGGCGGGATCGTCCACGACCAGACGCACGATCGTGCTGTCAGTGGAATCGAGGATGGTTATCGCCATGACGTGGACGTTGTTGGTCTTCAACAGCGCGGTGAGCTCGTGGAGGCGGCCGACGCGATTCTCAACAAAGACGGAGAATTGGTGGACTGGATCGGTGGCGATGAGAGTGTTGGGATCAGCCATAAAGTGCAGAGCAACTAGGGTGAATTGCGGGTCAGAATGGGTCAACTCGTGCGTTGAGGTCGGGCTAAGTAGGCCTGTAATCTTGTAGACATGATGTCAGAAATTCCTCTTCACCACGCCGCGACGCAGCGGCGCGCGGAGGCGAGTGCGCGATTGGTGTTACGCGGTATTTTTCTAAACGCGGTCCTCGCTGTAGTAAAAATCGCAGGGGGGATTTTCGGCCATACCTACGCGTTGATTGCGGATGGGGCGGAGTCGTTAATCGACATATTGTCGTCGTTGCTAGTTTGGATGGGATTGCGGGTGGCGGCGCAACCACCCGACGAGGATCATCCATACGGCCACGGCAAGGCGGAGCCGCTCGCGGCGTTGGCAGTGGCGGTTTTTATTTTTGCGATCGCGGGCTGGATTGGCTGGAGTGCGATCCGTGAGATCATGACACCGCATCGCGGGCCGCATTGGGCGACCTTGCCGTTGTTGGCGGGCGTCGTGGCGGTCAAAATATGGTTCTCGGCCCGGATGAACCAAGCGGGCGAGGCAGCGGGTAGCACGGGATTGAAAGTGGAGGCATTGCATCATTATTCCGATGCGGTGACTTCCGCGGCGGCCTTTGTCGGTATCACGATCGCTGTTTGGGCTGGCCCGGGCTACGAAATGGCGGACGACTGGGCAGCGCTCTTGGCTTGTGGAGTGATTCTTTTTAACGGCGTGATCATGTTTAACAAGGCGCTGGCAGATGTGATGGACACCGCGGTTTCGGCGGCCTTGGAAAATGAAATCCGCGAGGTCGCGCTCAAAGTGCCGGGTGTGAAGGCGCTTGATAAATGCCGGGTGCGTAAAAGTGGGTTGAGTCATCTCGTCGACATTCAGGTGCGCGTCGATGGCGAGCTCACGGTACGCGAGGGGCACGATATCGCGCATGCTGTTAAAGATGCGTTGCTCGCATCAACTCGCCATGCCGTCAGCGATGTTTCGGTCCACATCGAGCCGATGAAATGAGCACTGCGGTCCGCCGTGAGTATTCCTGCCGAGGCGCGTTTAATCTAAAAATTTACGTGCGAGTTTAGTGCTCACATAAACTCCTGCAAGACTGCCGACACCGCTGAGCATGAAGTTGGTAAAAAAATCCCAGCCCAGGGTCGCACCTAACCACCAGCCTAGGTAGCCGCCGATCGTCGTTCCGATGAAGATACAGAGTTTGTTCACGGATTAACGGGTAAGGTAAATGTGGGCTTGGTCGCCTCCGCGGCGAGCAGTTGCTCCATCAGGGATTCAGCGGCAGCGGTGGCGATCGCTTGCAGCATGACTCGGTCCGTGTTGTCTCCGACCTCGTAAGTGCAGGTGGGAATACCGAATTCGCGATAAGCCCAGTTGTGAGAGGTCGTTATCGTCGGCTTACGCTGCGTTGAGCGCTTGGGTGTGTTGTGCGGCAGGCGAGAGGTGATGCCGGCGATCCAAGCTGCGGTGAAACCAGGTAACTGCGAGGGCCAATCGTCAGGCTGCGTGTATAGGCCGTCTACAAAGCTCGAATGAAAATCGATGTGGAAATAGTGAGGACCGCGCGCACGCAGGGCTTGGAATTGATCGCGCACGGCGCGGGTCTCGGAGTTTTCCCATACGCCCCAATCACGGTTGAGGTCGACGCCGCGAGCGTTGTGGCGCCAGTTGCCGCCGTTGACGCCGTCGGGGTTGACGAGCGGCACGAGCATCACGGCGAATTTTTCGCGGAAGCGGTGCGCGAGCGGCGTTTCAGCGACCAGGGTTTCAACGAAGCGAAGTAACGCCTGCGAGCCGGTCGTCTCGGGGGGATGTTGTCGACTGACTACGGTGATGAAGTTGGGCCTCGTGCCGGTCGGTACGGCGTTGATCTCGAGTTTGTAGATTGGTTGGGCGAGCTCGGAGCGGCCAATCTCGTTGCGCGTGACAAATGGCAGGCGTTCGAGCGTACGGCTCCACGCTTCAAGGCGCTCGGTGGAAATGATTTCCTGCGCAGCTACCCATAGTGGCTCTGGGCCTACTTTTAGCGTGATCGTGCCTTCATCGGCAGCGGGGCCGTGCTTAAAAGCTTCTGCTGGTAATTTGATCCAGCTCGTACCATCGACACTAATTTTGGGAATGTAGCGCAGTGCGGTGCCTTCGCAGCTCACGTGAATTTTGATAGTTTTTTCCGTTTTGGCGGTGATGCGAAAGGCGAACCACGGGCTCGCGTTGATGGGGCGATTTTCCGGCGAAGTGACTACGGCGAAGTGATTGCGGGCGTTACGCGTACAGGCGTTGATGCGTGCGGCGGAAAATTGCGTGTCAAACGTGACTCCGTCCTCGCTGAATTCCCAGTTACGCGCAGGGGTGGCGGTGAGCGAAGGCTTCGCTGGCGTGGCAGCTTGCGCGTACGGCGAGACGAAGCTGTACGTGGCGGCGGTGATGACACCGGCAAGTATTAACGAGGGTACGCGGCGAACAATTATCATGGCAACGAGTGGGGCAATAAATCGAGCGGTGTATCGGGATTAATTAGGGATTGGGCCGGAGCACACTGCAAGACTGTGCTCGATTGTGTAGTTCTTCGCTACCCGCTTTAAAAGTCTCTCCCTAGGCAAATAATTGCACCTAGTTAGTATGGCGGGTCAATTTGTTCGAATTTTGTTCGATTCTTAGATTTTTGCATCATATCATTTTTTTCCTTATTTTGACGAAGTCTTGGTACATTTTTATCGTGATGGCTCTGTTCGGCTGGTCCGGACTGGGCGCTTGGGCGTCTGCACCTAGGGTAGCGCCGCGTGGAAATTTCATGTTTACCCACGGTGGGCATACCTTGCGGGTTTGGTATTTTCGCTCGGCGGCGACGCCAGCTGATGCTCCGGTGTTGTTTGTGATGCATGGGGTGGGGCGCAACGCCGAAGAATACCTGAATGATTGGATCGAACTCGCCGCGCAGAAGCAGTTTCTGGTGGTTGTGCCGGAGTTTTCGAAAAAAGAATTTCCGGGCGAAGAAGCGTATAATTCCGGCAACATGTTCGACAAGGCCGGTCGATCGATTCCGCGCGAACGTTGGTCTTATTCCGTGATCGAGCCTTTGTTTGACGCTCTCTCCCCGCGACTCGGCCATCACCGCAAAGATTACATGCTCTACGGGCATTCGGCGGGTGCGCAGTTTGTGCACCGTTTTGTTTATTTCATTCCTGAGGCGCGCTATACGCGGGCCGTGGCGGCCAATGCCGGTTGGTACACTTTGCCGAGTCTCGACGTGGCTTTCCCCTATGGACTGAGAGGAAGCACGATTGATGTCGCAGCCTTGCGGGCGGCCTGGGCGCGTCCGCTGGTGGTTTTGCTTGGTGAAGCGGATATCGACCCGAAAAGTTCGGCGCTCCGACACACGCCGGAGGCTGATGCGCAGGGGCTTTATCGTTTTGCGCGGGGCCAATTTTTCTATGCCCAGGCGCGCGCTGCGGCTACGATGATGTACGCACCGTTTAACTGGACCCTCGCCACTGCTCCCGAAATCGCCCACTCTAACAAAGGTATGGCTCCGTTTGCCGTTCGCCAATTTTTCCCGTAATAAATTTCCCTTTCTATTTCCTAAACTACCATGACAAAACCAGCTAACTCCTTACGCCCAAAAATCGGTTTCGCCTTGTTGGCGAGCGCCGTGTTGGCCCTCACGGCCTCCGCTCAGTCGGTCGATCAGACCGTCAAGCTCGAGGCTTTCACCGTCACCGGTTCCAACGTCAAACGCCTCGATCAGGAAAAAGTCCTGCCCGTGACTGTGTTGGCCGCCAGCGAACTAGAAGTGCGCGATGCCTCGCAGCCCTCCGAATTGTTGACTGCGCTACCGCAGGTCACCGGCCTGCCGGGCAACGAAACCGCGACTCTCGGCGCCACCGCTCGCGGTGACAACGCCAGCGTCTCGCTCCGTGGTATTCCCTCGAGCAATACGCTGATCCTCCTCAACGGGCGTCGTCTCACGCCACACCCGATCAGCCAGTCTGAAGCCGGCGCTCCGACGCTCTCGACCAACGTAAACACGCTGCCCAATCGCGGCCTCGAGCGTGTTGAAATCCTGCGTGACGGCGCCTCGTCCATCTACGGCACCGACGCTGTCGCTGGTGTCGTGAATTACGTTACCAACAAAAATTTCCGTGGCACCGAGCTCGCGCTGCGTTTTGGCGAGACCCGCTACGGCGACGGTCAAGAAACCCGCGCTACTCTTACCCATGGGCTGGAGTTCGCCAAAGGTCGTGGCCGCGCGATGATTACCGCCGATTTTTACAGCCGGGAAGCGATGTACGCCCGAGATCGCTCGTTCTCTGCCGAAGCGGACAACAGCTACCGCGCACCCGCGCCATGGAATGTTTCCACTAATACTACCTTCAACCTGCGCTCCGCCACCACCCAATACGGTAATTACCTGCTTGGTACTGTTGGCGGCACCGATGCTTACGGCTCTATTAACTCCTTTACCGGCGCTCGCCCCACCGGCGTTCCTGCTACTTTGGCGGCCACCACCGGCGCTTTCTTCCTCGTGCCCAACGGCACGGGTGGCGCGTCCTTCGCTACCGCCACTCCAAGCCGTGCGGGAGTGACGGCCGATTACTACTGGAATAATAATGCTGCGCGCGTCATCCAGCCAAAGTCCGACCGCACTAACATTTTTGCTAGCGGCGAATTCGACCTCACCAACCGCATAACTGCCTTCGTCGATGCTAGCCTCTACCAAGCCCAGTCCATCACCTACCGTGAATCTGACGGCATCACGCAAAGCACCGACGGCTTCATCATTGTTCCCGCGACCAATCCATATAATCCCTTCGGCACGCGCTTCTGGTCTCCTACCGGCGCCGCTAATACCGATGGCACTGCGCGCCTCACCGGTACACCTTCCGCTGTCTCGATCACCAATAAACGTCTCTCCGATCTTGCGACGCGCACCGATTACGTCGACACCTCCGTTTATCGCGGCGTCATGGGTCTCCGAGGCAAACTTAGCGGTTCTTGGTCTTGGGAAGCTGCACTGCTTTATTCTGCCGCACGCGTCATTGAAAATGAAACCGGTCCAAGCCGCAAATCGGCTTTGATCGCCGCCATCAACCAGACCGATCCGGCCAAAGCGTTTAATCCGTTCACCCGAACCTTCGCCGTGCAAAACGGCACACTCGTCGCCACGGGCAATTTTAAAAATCCCGATAGCGTCACTTCGACGTTTCGCTCGGAATTTATCCGTAACGGCATCACTAAACTCGGCAGCGGCGATGTGCGCGCTTCGGGTGATGTGTTTCCCCTCTGGGGTGGCAACGCCATCGGCGGCGCCATCGGCGGCGAGTTCCGCTACGAAACCTATGACGATTACCGTCCGCCCTACGCTGGCCTGAATCCTGCCGGCTCCGGCCTCAATCCCGAGAGCAACGACTTCCTCGGTTTCTCGCCCAATTCTGATACCCACGGTAACCGGCATGTCGCTGCTGCTTACCTCGAGACGGTGGTTCCGCTTGTCGGCAACAAATTCACGCTCCCGCTCGTGCGCTCCCTCGAGCTCACCGCTTCCGCTCGCTACGAGAGTTACACTGATTTTGGTGCCACCACCAAGCCGAAGTACGGTATTAATTGGCGCCCCAACTCCTGGATCATGGGTCGCGCTTCTTACAACGAAGGTTTTCACGCGCCTAACCTTGCTCAACTCTTCACCGGCACGCTCATCCGCACCGTCACTGGTAGCACCGATTCTTACCGCAGCGCGGTCACGGGTCTCACCACCGACGGTCCCTCGAATCGCCGCAGTGTTGCCTCCGGTAATCGCGCTCTTAAGCCCGAGACTTCTACTGGCAAATCGGGCGGCGTCGTCATTGATGTGCCCTTCGTGAAGGGTTTATCCGTTTCCGTCGATTACTGGGAAATTGAACAGAAGAGCATCATCTCTTCCTCTGGCTCAATCGCTGATGACACCGCGGCTCTCCAAGCCGCCACGCAGGCTGCCCTCGCCGCTGGCCAGAACATCAACTCTATCGACCTCGGCTCCGGTACCGGCAACTACAAGGGTGATGGCTCCGTTGTTCGTCTCGCTGTTACACAGGCCGATCGCGATTTCTTCGCCGCTTATAACACCAGGCAAGTCCCCGGCAATCAGCGCGCCGTCGTCGGTTCGATCGATATCCTGCGCACGACTTACTTCAACAAAGCCTCTCAGTTCGTGAATGGCTTCGATTTCGACGTGAACTACCGCTTCCCTAAACTCGCCCTTGGTAACTTTGTGTTTAATACCACATGGACCAAGTTGAACGATTTCCATAACTACAGCGTCGCCGGTGCCTCCCGCACTGAATTACGCAACACCAACGCCGCCGGCGGTGCCTCACCCAACTGGCGCGGAGCATCCACGCTCACCTGGCGCCGCCAGCAATGGGGTGCGGGCTTTGGCTTCTACTACATTGGCAGCTATACGGACACCGGCGCCACCACCACGCTGGCTACCTACGAGTCGCTCGGATCCCCGAGCTACATCACGCCCATCTTGAACAATGGCGCGGTATCCTATCGCTACACGGTTCACGACACAAAATCTTACAACGTTTACGCCTCCTATCGTATCGTTTCACGCAACGCCTACCTTAACAAAACCGACATCCGCCTCGGCGTGAATAACCTCTTCGACGCCAAGCCCCCGCTCTCGAGCGACTCCCGTGGCTACGATCCGGCTGTGTATAACACCATGGCGCGCGGTCTCACTTGGTCGGCGCAAGTTACTAAAAAATTCTAAGACCGATTAGAATTTGGACCATCTCTTCGTTGGGGTGGTCGCTTCTATAACGCAGCCGGCTAATGCTGAACTGAAATTAACTTCTGTTCATCAGCATTAGCCGGCTTTCCCGTTTACTCATCTCACGATCGATAGCAGATTATTACATATGAAAAAGCGCAGCCTCTCCACACCACTCAGCACTAATAAACATCTGCTGCGTTGGGTCGAAAAAATGGTCGAGCTCTGCAAGCCCGACGCCATTCACTGGATCGACGGCTCCAAAGAAGAATACGATCAACTCTGCGCTGAGATGGTCGCCGCCGGCACCTTCATCAAGCTGAACCAAAAAAAATGGCCCGGATGTTACCTTGCCCGCTCCGATGCGAGTGACGTCGCCCGCGTAGAAGACCGTACTTTCATCTGCGCTCTCTCCAAAGAAGCCGCCGGTCCGACCAACAACTGGGTCAATCCCTTCGAGATGCGCAAAACGCTCAAGGGAATCTTTAATGGCTGCATGAAGGGTCGCACCATGTACGTGCTTCCCTATAGTATGGGCCCGCTCGGTTCCCCCATGTCGCAGATCGGCGTGCAACTCACCGACTCACCTTACGCCGTCGTCAATATGCGCATCATGGCGCGCATCGGTAAAAAAGTTTTCGAACTCATCGATCGCGATTTCAAACGCGTGGTCCCCTGTGTCCACTCTGTTGGCGCGCCCCTCGCCAAGGGCCAGAAGGACGTGTCGTGGCCGTCGAACAAAGAAAAATACATCGTCCACTTCCCTGAGACGCGCGAAATCTGGAGCTACGGTTCCGGCTATGGCGGCAACGCGCTTCTCGGAAAAAAGTGCTTTGCTCTCCGCATCGCCTCAGCCATGGCCCGCGACGAAGGTTGGATGGCCGAGCATATGCTTATCCTCGGGGTAGAAAATCCGCAGGGAAAAAAAACCTACGTCGCCGCCGCCTTCCCCAGCGCTTGCGGCAAGACCAACTTCGCTATGCTCATCCCGCCTCCGCATTTCCAAAAGCAGGGCTGGAAAATTTGGACTGTTGGCGATGATATCGCTTGGATTAAGCCCGATGCTGAGGGTCGCCTCCGCGCTATTAATCCGGAGGCCGGCTTCTTCGGTGTCGCTCCGGGCACAGGTGAAAACACCAATCCGAACGCCATGAAGGCCCTCTCAAAAAACACTATCTTCACCAATGTCGCGCTCACTGACGACGGCGGTGTCTGGTGGGAAGGCATGAGCGAAAAACCGCCGGCGCATGCCATCGACTGGCAGGGCAATGACTGGACGCCCGCGCTCGCCAAAGAAAAAGGAGTCAAAGCTGCGCACCCCAATTCCCGTTTCACCGCTCCTGCGAAACAATGCCCCACGATCGACCCCGATTGGGAAAAACCCGAAGGCGTGCCGATCAGTGCCTTCATCTTCGGTGGCCGCCGCGCCACTACGATGCCATTGGTCTACCAAGCATTTAATTGGTCGAGCGGCGTCTACGTTGGTGCCACCATGGGCTCCGAGATGACAGCCGCCGCGGCTGGCACGATTGGTAAAGTCCGCCGCGACCCGATGGCCATGTTGCCGTTTTGTGGTTACAATATGGCCGACTACTTCCGTCACTGGATGAACATGCAGCGCAACCTCACCGAGACTCCGCGCATCTTCCACGTGAATTGGTTCCGTAAAGATAAGGAAGGTAAATTTATCTGGCCCGGTTTTTCCGAAAACATGCGCGTCCTAAAATGGATCTGCGATCGTGTCCGTGCTGGTGGCCGCGCCAAGGAGACGCCCATCGGTTGGGTCCCTCGTTATAAAGATATCGACTGGACGGGGCTAAACTTCTCTGAGGAAAAATTCGAAGAACTTCAGGCCTTTGATCGCGCCGCTTGGCGTGCCGAAGTGCTTGGTCACGAAGAACTTTTCCTAGATTTGCACTCGCATTTACCTAAGGAAATGATTTACGAACGCGAGTTGCTGATCTGTCGGATGTGATCCTGAGAAAAGAAAAGCTGCTTCGCGCTTCGCGAGCAGCTTTTTATTTTAAGCTAACAGGCCGTAGTGTGGGACCGTCGCTCCATTCTCCGCTGATCATGATCGTCTTCGGCACGCTCGGTATCCCGCGCTCATGCCTATGAATTTGCGCTACGACGGATTCCACCGTTACTGATCCCAGCAGGTCCGGTCGGTGGTTGATTCCGGCGCAGGGCACGCTCCGCTCGTTCCAATTGAGATTAAAAAAACCCTGCGCGGGTGGTTTCCCCGATCGCGGAGTATTTAACCACGGTATGATGGTGTCTTTGTGGCCGATCAGCACGTCCGGTTTGTAGCGCTCGTTCCACCTGCGAAGATCTTTGGCCGTGATGATTTTTTTACTGAGCACTGGCACACGGCCCAGTGCCGGATGCGTCGCCTGATAGCCTAGAAACGTACCCAACCATTTGAATTTTAGCCGTGCATCTTTGTGTTGTTCGATAAACAGCCCTGGGCGCCGATAGCCGAGCTGCTCCAGCCGCTCGAGTGCTTGCGTGAAGGTGTTGTGGTGATCTGGGCACACGCAATGCAGCGCTTGGTGCACCGCGCCATGGTCGAGTTCTGCGACGGAAAATTCATCCCAAGGAAAATCCTCCAGCTCCATCGCCCGCCCTTCGTGAAACAGGACCAGTCCCAGCACACTGCGAGCGCGTAGCATTCGCAGCACTGCCGCTATACTGTGTCCTTCGGCTCCGAGATCAAACACATCCACTGCAAAACCCAGTTCGCGTGCACGTCGCTTGGCTCCATCCAAAATCGCTTTGTGAAAACTTAGCCGCTGAGGTCGCCCTGGCGGATGCACATCAAGCACCGCGAGATTACCGACGAAGTGATTTTGATTTGCACGCCGCACACTGGAGAGCACCGCGCCAACCAGCGGTTCACGCCTATAACCCACAGCCTTGGCTGCTTTTTCCACAAAAAGTCGCGTTTCAGGATGGACGGTTTCTAGTCCACGCAGAGCCCGCGAGATCGTGGCGACGGAAAGGCCCGTTTTCAGGGCTACATGACGAATACCGAGAGACATGCGGTAGGGGTATGCCTGCGGGCTGTTGTCCCGCTGACAGAATGCATAAAATGTAATCGTAGCATGAACTCAAGATCGCCGATTCGAACCACACTTGCCGAAACCCATCAAACACGCATGGTTTAAACCGTCTATGTCTCGTGCGTTTTACATTTTAATCATGCTCTGCTCGGCTCTTGTCAGCCGATCTGAAGTCCCTGCGTTGCTCGGTGAGGCCTTGCAGCACACCTTGCGCGATACGGACCGTTGGGCTTTTACCCAGACTTCCGTCGAGCAGGACGGAAAAGGTAAAGTGATCAAGCGCTCGGTCGTACGATTCGATCCCTCCAAACCCTACGCAGAACAATACACTCCGCTACTCATCGACGGTCGTGAGCCCGATGCCGGCGATATGAGGAAATATCGCCGTCGCGGGGAGAAGCGCGGAGAACGCATCGAAAAAGCCGAACGCGAAGGCGCCGACAGCACCGAGGGCAATCGCCAGTCGCTAGGTGAACTCATGGACCTCGAGCGCGCGACCATTGCCAGTGAAAACGAAAAATCGATTACCTTCGAAGTCCCGCTCA
>CANHAH010000003.1 GCA_947458705.1 Opitutia bacterium
GTGTAGCGCGAGGAAATCGAGTCGTTCACGGAGCGTACGTACAGAATCCAAAAGGTCTTCCCCAATCATGCGCATAATCTCCCAGAGGGGAGCCTCGGGTTCAATACGATCGGAGAGGGCGAAGCGGCGGAGCAGAGTGATGTCGATCGGTGAATTTAGTTTGGGTAGGGCGTTGCGCTCGATGCCAAGAAATTTGGCCGTACTGATTGGTCCGCGGCAATCGAACCACTCAGCGGGCTCGAGCCATTCACAGAATTGGCGGGCGTCGGCGTAGATTCCGAGGTGTTGTAAAACGAGCGAAAGCGAGCAGGTGGGCGCGTGATCTTTGGGGAGTTGGTGGTGGTCGAAGTTATTTCGCGCGGGATCGTGCTCGTGGCCGACGTCGACGACGGCGACTTGCGGATCGTTTAAATCGCTGGCTGTGGGTTCACGTCGGACGATGGGCACTGGGTACAGGGCGAGCAGGACACAGCAGGCGAGGAACTCGTCTTTATGGGCGCTGCCGGGATGGGTGAGTAAAGTAGTAAAGGGCTTCATGATGAAAGCGCGGGCAACCGCGCTGCGCGCAACGACGTCGGCTCGAGATACGTTTGGCGACGCTGAAGTTACAGGCCCCAGCTCCAGCGCTCGCTTTGCCAACTAAAGCCGCGTTCGGTTTGAGCGATGCGGCCGAGGCCGGGCCAAGGGAGGTGGAAACCGTAGGAGCGTTCGTGGGAGTGGGCGAGTTCGGTAAAGAGTTTTTGGCGAGTGTGAATCGCTTGTACGGGTTCGTGGTCATAAGCGATGCCCCACGTTGGATCGGTGAACATCAAAGTGTGGTGATGCGCGACATCCATGAAATGCAGGAGCGAGTCACGGCCTGATTTAATGCGAAAAATCGCGTGGCCGGATGTGTGTCCGGGGGCCGCCAGCAGCGTGACTGCTCCGCCGAGGACGGAGTCACCGTCACGAAGAAATTGCAGGTTAGGCTGGAGGACGTCGAATTTTTCACGGGCATCTTTGATCATGCCGGGGAGTGGACCTTTGGCGCGTTTGGATCGGGAGAAATCGGGCGTGGGCGAGCGCCAGAAATCAACTTCTTCGCGTAAGCAATAGACCGCCGCATTTGGGAAGACGGCGTGGTTGCCGGTGACAAAGCCACCGATGTGATCGACGTGAGCGTGGCTGAGAAAGGCGTGGGTGATCTGCGTCGGCGCCAAGCCAAGCTCGGCTAGCGCCGTTGATACCCAGCCACGCTCGGAGTTTTTTCCGGGGCCAAAACCACCGTCGAAAATCACCAGTTCGCGGCCGATTTTGAGCAGCAGGATATTAACGTAAAGCGGTAGGGCATCAGTGCGTTCGCCGCGAGCGATAAGATCGTCGCGCATTACAGATCGGGCGGCTTCCGGCCACATGAGATCGAGGCCTTCGCGCAGTAGCATGCTACCATCGCTGATGGAATAGGCCTCGATCTCACCGATGTTGAAACGGTAGATGAAGGCATTGCGTGGCGCCGCTCGCTTGGTCGTGGCTTCGACTGCGCGGAGTGATTGCGGCAAAAGCGCAGTACTGACGGCGGCGGCCGTGGCGCAAATAAAATGCCGACGGGTGGAATTTTTTTGTGGGGTATTTAGCATGATGTATGTGGTGGGATTTTAAAAAAGCATAGCCTGCGAAGAAGACGAACTTGAGGCAGGTGTGGGCCGTGCGGCGCGTAGGGCTGCTTGTAAGGGGCAAAGCCTGTGGTCGACGGGATGACCTTCGCGGTAAAGTTGCAGAAGTTGATGCGAACGTTGGGCGAGGATGCTTCGGACTTCGCGGCGACGGCCCTTAATGAGGGGAATGCGCATCTCATCGTAGCCGGTGGTCTGATGACGGAGCCACGCGATGGTGGCGGCTTCGGCGCGCTCTTGGATGGGAATGCGCTTAGTGCGGGCAACCGTTCCGCTGCCTACGGGAGTGGCGTGAGCGGCGATAAGATCGGCGAGGCTTTGGGCGTCGCCAGCATGCATGCAATTGAAGGAGAGAAACGCCAACACGGCGGTGCGGAAATCTTTGACGTAGTCGGCTTGTTCGTTGGCGCGGCGGTCTCGGGCAGAGTCGAGTTTGCGTAGATGGGCAGGATCAGCGCGCTCGACCAAAAGTTCGGCACGAAGATCTTCGATGCGATGCGCCGGAGCCCAAATACCCCGAGAGAAACGCTTGCGGCCTTTCATCTCGGACATGGTCCACGTAGGGCCGTCGGCCTTGATGCGGCGGCTGAGAGCGGAGTCGCCGGGTGAAAGAAGAATCCAACCCGATGGGACGGGCTCGAGCACTGCGTGTTCGTTGATGACGTAGCCGGGGTTTTGACTGGGACGGACTTCGCGGGTGGCGTTGGGCACGTGCGAGGGGATAAAGGTCAGCGTGGAATCTCAAGCCGCAACCGGAGTCCTAGGGACTTGTTAGAAATTTTTCGCTGCGCGCTGGCTTCAGGCGCGGTCTTTCTGCTAACATGTAGTCATGACTCTTGTTGAACTCGGCTGGCACGATGCCTTGGCCCTCGCTTTTGCCCCGCACGGGGCGGCGGGGTTGGAGCCGGCGCGTGTGGTGTGCGAGTTGCGGAGGAATTTTTACGCGGTGCATACGGCAGACGGTGAAGTGCTGGGAGAATGTGGCGGCGGTTTTTTTCATGTGGCAAAGAAGGCAGAGCAATTTCCTGCAGTGGGCGATTGGGTAGCTGTACGTCGCCGTCCTGGCGAGGCGCGCGCGGACATCCATGCGGTGTTGCCGCGACGTACGAAGTTTTCGCGGCGCGCTTCGGGCTCAGAAGAAATCGAACAAATCGTGGCGGCCAATATCGATACGGTGTTTCTGGTGAGCGGGCTTGATCAGAATTTTAATCCGAAACGTATCCAGCGTTTTTTAGTAGCAGCTAAGGAAAGCGGGGCAGAGGCGGTTGTTATTTTGAATAAATCAGACGTGTGCGCAGATGCCGAAGCTGTGCGCCTCGAGATCGAAACACTTGTTCCGGGCGTTCCGGTGCTCATCACAAGTTCGGAGACGCGCAAGGGCTTGAAGGCGCTGACCTCAGTCTACGCGCAGCCAGGGCGCACATTGGCCTTTATCGGTTCATCCGGCGTGGGTAAATCGAGCCTTATTAATTTATTGGTGCGTGATTCGGAGGCTTTGCCCACAGGCGAAGTTCGCGAGAAAGACAGTAAAGGCCGGCACACCACGACGCGCCGTGAACTTGTTCAGACGCCCACGGGGGCACTGGTGATCGACACCCCCGGCATGAGAGAATTGCAGCTCTGGGGTATAGAGGACGGCGTGGAGGATGCCTTTGCTGATATCGCGACTTTGGCTGACCGCTGTAAGTTTGGTAATTGTAGCCATACCAATGAACCGAGTTGCGCGGTGCGGGCGAGCATCTTAGCGGGAGATTTGTTGCTGCAGCGTTTTGAGAGTTATCTTAAATTAAAAGGTGAGAAAGCTGCCAGTGTACCGGCACGTAAAAAACCTAGTGCGCTGGCGAGTAAACCGGGTTGGAAAAATCGCACGCAGGGGCAGACGCCGTTCCGGCATCGGCATCACGTCGAGGATTAGCTCAGAAGAAGGTTGGTGTTACGCGGCAGTGGCGATAGGCTGGGTTCATGCCCCAAGACCCCCATGCCCATTTTGATCACACTTTACTTGATTTGATCGAGCACAGTCCGACCGGTGTTCTGCCCGCCACTCCGTCATATATGGATGCGCTCAAGCGGTTGCTTGCCACGCATCAGGTTTACGCGAGTGCTAATCACAAAGGTGGCTACGTCACCACTCGATCGCTGACGTCGGCGCCGTTGTTTTACGCTCAGAATCTCGACGATGTGATCGCCGGTCGTGTCGAGCCGGAGTCGCTAGAAAATAATTTCAGCATCTTTGAGCGTTACTTGGTTTCGTTGTCTGAACCGCTGCGTGAGCGGGCCGCCGAGCGCCGGACAGTGGTTGTGGGTAAACCTTCGCATCATCGCGCGAAGCACATCGGCGATCAAGTCGTGGTCGCCCAAGATCCGATCAACACGTTATTTTTGGTGCCTGGTACGGGCCCGCATCCAGGCTTGCCCGGAAATTATCTCTACGGATCTGTTTTTCAGCGCCACGCCAATGTTAACAGCCCTTGGCTTATTCACCTGCATGACAATGACGATGGTCTCGCGCTCTGCGATTTACCCACGATGGCCGTGGCGTGGGATAAATTACAAGAAGTGCTCTCTAGTGCACCGTTTAATATGAACGAATTGGATGCACTCGGTTTCTCTTTTAAATAAAAGAGCCTTAGGGGATTACACCTATAAACCGAATGCGATTTAGATTCACGCGGAAGAAATCAGCCTTCAAGTTGCCGGCCGCATGCTCGTCTCAACCTCTGAACTTGAGTCCCATCTCAACGACCCTACTTGGGTGATTTTTGATTGCCGGCATGATCTAGTTGATCACGGCAAAGGAGCCAAGCTATACGCTGAAAGTCACCTCGCTGGGGCCTATTTTGCTTCCGTTGAAACTGCTCTCGCTGGCTCAAAAAATGGTCGCAATGGTCGTCACCCTTTACCTGAGCCGGATCAATTTGCATCTTTTCTTGCGCTACATGGCGTGAACAAAGACAGCCGTATTATCGCGTATGACGACGCTGGCGGGCTCTACGCCGCGCGCTTGTGGTGGCTGGCGCGCTGGGTTGGATTTACGCAGGTGGCGTTGCTCGACGGTGGTTGGCAAAAATGGATAAGCGAACGACGCGCAGTGACTACTGAGATACCAGTGGCGCGACCTAACGCGACTAAGAACGCGCCGACGGTGGATACGAACATGCTTTGGTGTGCTGACGATGTGCTGCGGCGGCTCGAAAAGAGCGATAGTTTGTTGATTGATGCCCGAGCGGTAGATCGTTTTCGCGGTCAGATCGAACCCGTGGACCCCGTTGCTGGACATATTCCAGGGGCGGTGAATCGTTTTTTTAAGTCTAATTTAAATTCCGATCTCACTTTGCGCCCGGTTATGGATCTACATCGGGAGTTTGTAGCGCTCATCGGAGCGCGCGCGCTTGAAGATGTGGGGCATTCGTGCGGTTCAGGAATCACCGCTTGCGCCAATATTTTCGCAATGGAATACGCGGGGCTCAGTGGCTCCAAACTGTACGCGGGGTCGTGGAGTGAATGGGTTTCAGATCCGTTGCGACCCGTCGCGCGTGGAGACTGAACTGGGGTCGAACAAAAATTAAGGGACTGGTGTCGCTATAACGTCGTCGATCAAGAAAATTGCGAGGGGAGCTTTTTGATCAGCGCCGGCGAGCTCTTTGCCGGCTAGTCCTCGGTTGCGATAGGATCCGGTACGGAAAGATATGCGTTCAACTGTGCTCACGGGTTCGTTGAAAACTAGGGGACGTGAAACCACAGTTTTTCCATTGATACGGAGTTCTGCGGTGTCGGCGATAGCGCTTGGTTTTATCTCCAAGCTAAGGTTTAGCCATTGGTTGACGGGGTACGGGCCGGCATCCTGCCAGATACCTTCGTGTCTAGCCCAGAGATGACCGTCTTCGGCAAAGGCAAGCTGAACTGGGCGAGCGCCTTTAGAGTCGAGTAAATCCAATTCGAGTCGGGCCTTACTTTGGCGGGCTAGTAGGTTAACTGTAAATTTTAAACCGTGAGTCTCAGGAAAGACGCGCACAGCGCGGGCGTAATCGTAAGGGTCTTCGTCCCGGAGCTCCAGGGCTTGGTTGCCAGTCGCGCCACTTGATACAATCCGGACCGGGGCCCAGCTTGGGCTGTAAATATTCCAATCCTCAGGGAGTGAGCTCTTATCGATAGCATCAAACGTATCGTGCACTTGGGCGGCAATGCGGCTTCTAATTGGAACAGGGATACGACTGATCCATATGTCTTCTTTGTTGACGCTGTAGGTCACCCAAGTGGCTCTCGCGCCATCATAGGGTGTACCATTACCATCGAGTATGCCGCGGACATATTGCGGGCCGGGATTTTTGAAGGCGCCAGGAAAACGTTGATCGGGAAGTTCGCCGTGCACGGCGAGTAGTTCGTTGAAGCTAACCGCATCGGAGCTCGTCATGACGGCGAGTGGATAGCGAAGGCGGTTGGTAGGATTAAGAAAAAGGGCGTAGCGTGAATCTTTAGTGCTTTGCAGCCAATATTTCGAGGCATTGTTGGGGAGCTGAAGCGCAAATTGTTTTTCGGACCATGTGCGTCCGGCATCATGGGTGGTGGCGACAAGGGCGTTTTTCCAAATACCAAGCGTTGAGCCATCGGGGCGACTCAGGTAGGAAAGAGCCTTGCCTCTGATAGTATAGAAACCGGTTTCGTCGAGTTGATCTTCCTCCCACCATTGAGCCGTCATAAGTTTATCGGCGAGTAGGGCTTCGCAGGCGGTGACGAACCCACGATCTGGCGCGCTGTCATAGCGGGCGTAGGGCGGATTAAATTGAGGGTAGGTTTGTTTGGCGTTAAGTCGTATAAAGTAAATGGGGCCAAGGCTATCATCGGGGTAAATTTCACGTACGGCCCGTCCAATACCCGTGCCGTCGTTGGGAGTGGGAGGTTTACCGTAAAAAGCTAGGGCTAGAAATCTTCCGTTCGGAGCAATGTAAAATCCCATGCGTTGGTGTGCTATGGTTGGGGAACCGTCGGGAAGTAGGAATGCTGGGAAGATCGTGCGTGGCGCAGCCCACGTGCGGCCGTCGAACGAAGTGGTCAGGGACGTGTTTGTGGGAGCTTCGTGTTCGTTGCGTGGAGCGCTGAGGTATTCTAGGTAAAATTTACCATGGGCCCATGCTAACATCGGCTGATGTAAATAGGTGTCGGGTAAATGATCGCGATGCTCGGTTGATGTGCGGTTGGCTCGCACGACTTGAAAATTATGAACCCCGATCGCTGGGCGAAGCGCTCCGTCGGCGTCGCTAGTTGCGACGGTCTTGCCGATGTAGCTCAGTGGCACAGGAGCGGTGTCTTTGGTTTTTTCCGCGGAGCAAAAATTTACGCCGAGGATAATGAATATCGAATATACGGATAGGCGCATTGCAGGCAATTTTGGATGCTTAAAAGAAGATTATGATCGAGCAATAGCAGAACTTAATTGCGCAACAGTCCGAGGTATTCAGTATAGGTTAGGATGCAGACGCTTCGATTCGAGTAGGATTATATCTCGCTGTCGCTCACCCTCTGAAGCTTGTCTTGGCAATAGCGCCTCTGCGGTCTCATATTTCTAATAATCTGCATCTATGGCTCGATTGAAAAACGACGGTTGGTCTCTGAGGTTTTGGTGTGCTTATTTTTTGCTGATCGCAGCGGCTGACGCTGCGATCGTCGCGAATGAGTTGACGATAAATTTTGATCCCTTGGATCGGGCCGTGGCGCGATTTAATGCGATGGAGAATGAGCCCGTGATCAATTTGGTTTCCAACTCTCAGTCGGCGTTATGGTTGCGGGCTGAGATTCCATTGTTCGAGTGTCCGGATCCTACGGTAGAGGAAATTTACTATTTTCGATGGTGGGCTTTCCGGAAGCATTTGAGGCGTGGTGCAGACACGGGGGGACGTTATGTATTTACGGAGTTCATCACGAGGTCTAAACCAGTCAGTAGCGCGTTGGGTCATCATCTGGCCGAGGGCCGATGGTTGAGAGATTCTAAGTATCTGGATGAAACTGTGCTTTATTGGCTACGAGGTGGAGTTGGTGGGCAAAGTCAGACGCATTTGCATAAATATAGCCAGTGGCTGGCTCATGCCATTTATACTCGAGCATGCGTCACTGGCGATGAACGTTTCGCCGTCGGTTTGTTAGATGATTTGGTCCGCGATTACCAAAATTGGACGCAAGAAAAACAGCGGCCTGACGGACTGTTTTGGCAGTACGATGTTTGGGATGCGATGGAGGAATCTATCAGTGGATCGCGCACTAAGAAAAATATCCGCCCGACAATTAACAGTTATATGTTTGGCAATGCGCAGGCGATCGCGGCCATCGCCAATTGGGCTAGGAGGATTGACCTAGCCTCTGATTTTACAGACAAAGCGTCGCGCTTACAACGGATCACGTTGGCGACGTTGTGGGATGCAAAGGCGCAATTTTTTAAGGTTCGCTACGAGGATGGAATTTTTAGTGATGCCCGCGAGGCGATCGGCTTAATACCTTGGTATTTTGGGCTACCTCGAAAGCAAGAAGGCTATGAAGTTGCTTGGGCTCAGTTGATCGATCCTCAGGGTTTTCGTGGCGCGATGGGGCTCACCACGGCCGAACGGCGCCATGCAGGTTTCCGCACGCATGGCACGGGCAAATGTGAGTGGGATGGTCCGGTGTGGCCCTTTGCGACGACACAAACACTTGTCGCCTTGGGGAATGTCTTGCGCGACTACCCGACTGATGTGATTTCGCGTCGTGATTATTTTGAGGCGTTTAAAACCTACGTGCGTTCGCACCACTATGATGGTTTGCCCTACATCGGTGAATATCATGATGAGACTACCGGAGAATGGCTCAAAGGACGCGACGAGCGAAGTCGTTACTATAATCACTCCACGTTTGCTGACTTGGTGATCACTGGAGTGGTGGGGCTGAGGCCACGTTCCGATGATTGCGTCGAAATCCATCCTCTGCTACCTGATGGGGAGTGGAGTTGGTTTAAATTGGATCGCGTACGGTATCATGGACGCGAATTGACCATTATCTGGGACGAATTTGGGCAACGTTTTGGACGAGGTGCTGGGTTGCAAGTTTTTGCCGACGGAAAATTGATCGCTCGGTCCGACCGTCTGGGCCTCATTAAAGGTCAATTGCCATGATTTTCATTCGCCGTAGTTTACTCAGTTTTATCTTGGGCTTTGGTATCCTCTGCGCAAAGCAAGTGCCTTCGCCGGTAAACGTCGGCGTGGGCGGAAATCTCGTTTATGCTTTGAGTGAGCGGGGGGATCGAGTACCGGATTTATCCGGCGCCGGTTACGCGGGAGGAGGTGTGGCGTGGCCACACGTACCCGCGCGAATTACGGTTGGCCCTGTGTCTGGTGATGCAGATCGATGGGTCCAGGCGGCCATTGATTATGTGTCCGGTTTGCCGGCGGATCCTCGTGGATTTCGCGGCGCGGTTCAAATCTCTGCTGGGCGCTACACATTTGCGGGACAATTGAAAATTCGCGCGAGCGGCGTTGTCGTACGCGGCGCAGGATCAGGACCCAAGGGCACGGTGTTGGTGGCAGCCGGCACGGGCCGCCGTTCCTTGATCGAACTCAGTGGCAGCGATTCTCGTAAAAACGTCGGGGTGAGATTAACTGTGGCCGACGCTTATGTACCCGTGGGAGCGACATCCTTGAGTTTAGGTCAAATTGACCACGGGTTGTCGCCTGGCATGAGCATCTGTATTGAACGGCCCAGCCCAGCGGAGTGGATCCAGGCCGTAGGTATGGATGTGGCGCCGGGACGTCAGCCTTACACTTGGAAGCCAGGAGCGTTTAATGTGCGTTGGGATCGCGTAGTGTTAGCGGTGGATGGCTCGAAAATCACTTTGGATGCGCCACTCACGGTGTCGTTAGAAAGTCGATACGGAGGGGCTGCCGTGCAGGCTTACACTCAGAGCGGTTACGTTGAGAATTCCGGAATCGAAAATCTCCGCTGCGAATCAGCTTTTAATGCCGAGAATCTCGTCGACGAAGATCATGCTTGGAATGCGATCGATCTCCATGCTGCGAAGGATGTTTGGGTTGCTGATGTCACGGCGGTACATTTTGCCAGCAGCGCCGTGCAAGTCGGCGCTAAAGTCGCGCGAGTCACAATACAAGATTGTGCCTCACTCTCGCCCGTAGCGGAACGCGGAGGGTATCGACGCATGGCGTTTCATACGCGCGGTCAGCAGACCCTTTTTGTGCGTTGTACGGCAGAGCAGGGAGGGAACGATTTCACGGTTGGTTATCTCGCCGCTGGGCCAAATGTTTTTTTAGAGTGTGAGGCGCGCGATACGCGTGGTTTCAGTGGTGCCTTAGGGAGTTGGGCTTCGGGTATGTTGTACGATGGAGCGCATATTGACGGTGGCTCGTTAAGACTGGATAATCTCGAAACTTGGAATCAAGGCGTAGGTTGGGCTGCCGCTAATTCGATTTTATGGAATTGCTCGGCTTCGGTTGTCGTCTTGCGGCAGCCCCCAGGCGCGCACAACTGGGCGGTGGGCGTATGGGGACAATTTCTAGGCGACGGCGCATGGAGCCAGGTGAACGAATTTGCCAAGCCCGTGAGTCTTTACCGCGCGCAACTTCAAGAACGCTGCGGCCAAGGGGCTCTTTCGGTTTTGGCGCCTCGGCGCTATACGATCGATGAAACGGCCCCGCACATCGAGACGATGCAACCTTATCTTTCTAAAGCCAAATTGACTGATGTGCCTGCATCTCGCCGCACGCTAGCGTTGGTTAATGGTTTGCTCACGGTTGGCGGCTCACCGTTGCGAGGGAAACAATTGGAGACGGCGTGGTGGCTTGGCCGACTAGAACCGGCCCGTGCGGGTGATTTTGGCGCGGCGATCACACGATTTGCACCGGGTCGAACTGGGACTGGACTCACCGATGAAATAGCCGCCGTCGCGATATCGATGGAGCGTAACAGTCAAGTGGCTTTTCGCCACCACTATGGACTCTGGTATGATCGTCGACGAATTGATCACCAATTAATCCGTCGGCCAGAGGGTGAGGTTTATCCGCCGTTTTATGAGCAACCGTTTGCCCGGAGTGGTCAGGGGACCGCGTGGGATGGACTGAGTCGTTACGATCTAAAAAAATATAATCTTTGGTATTTTAGCCGACTCCGTGAGTTTGCCGCTGAAGCGCACGCCCGCGGTTTAGTCCTAGTCAATGAAATGTATTTTCAGCACAATCTCATCGAGTCGGCAGCGCACTGGATGGATAGTCCCTGGAGGTCTGTAAATAACATCAATGCCACCGGCTTCCCCGAACCGCCCCCTGTGACGGGCGACACGATCAAGATGGCCGAAGCTTTTTACGACGTCACGCACCCTGTTCGACGAGATTTACATCGAGCCTATATCCGCCAGTGTCTCTCGAATCTCTCTGATGAACCCAACGTGATCCATACGCTTAGTGCGGAGAATAGTGGGCCGCTATCATTCATGCAATTTTGGGTTGATGTCGTGGCGGAGTGGGAGCGAGAGATGGACCGTCATCCGCTGATCGCGCTGAGCGCGCCTAAAGATGTGCAAGATGCAATTTTGGCTGATCCGGCGCGAGCAGCCATCATCGACGTAATCGATCTGACCTACTGGTGGCGCACGGAACGCGGCGACGAGTTTGCGCCGCGCGGCGGACTGAGCCTCGCGCCGCGACAACATGAGCGCCTTTGGAAAGGTGGTAAACCCACGGCCGAGTCGATCGCCCGTATGGCGCGGGAGTATCGAGAGAAATTCCCTGATAAAGCAGTAACCTCCGGCCTACCAGAAGCTGGTGATTTTCAGCCGAGATAAATTCACGCACTGCTTTAATTACTCCCGGTCTTACTCTTGGCCCTATGTGGGCCTGACGACTCTAGTCCCTTTCATCCCTGTATACCTTACTTTATGAAATCATTTGTTCTGGTTTTGTTGTGCTTGTCCCTAGGGTTTTTGCGAGCGGCGGACGCTCCATCAGCGTACCTTAAAAGCGAGTTTCTCAACGAGCGTGCACCTTATCCCTCGTGTCACGCCTCAACGATAGTAGAGACTCCTCCAGGACAATTGGTCGCTGCCTGGTTTGGGGGTACTGCGGAGCGCAACCCCGATGTGGGCATCTGGGTCGCTCGACAGGAGAATGGTCGTTGGTTACCAGCGCTCGAAGTGGCTAACGGCTTACAACCGAGCGGATCGCGTTTTCCGACGTGGAATCCAGTGTTGTTTCAACCCAAGTCAGGACCGTTATATTTGTTTTATAAAGTTGGTCCTTCGCCCAGCACATGGTGGGGAATGGTGATGACCTCCACCAACTCGGGTAAAACGTGGAGCGCGCCACGTCGCCTGCCCGATGGTATACTCGGGCCGATTAAAAATAAACCCATTGAACTGGCTGACGGTACGTGGATCTCACCCAGCAGTACCGAAGGAAACAAAAACGGATGGCTCGTGCATTTCGAACTCTCTAGTGATTCTGGTCTTACTTGGACGCGAATCGCTGAATTGCGCAAGGGCCCTAACCTGGATGCTATTCAACCCAGCGTCCTGATTCATGCCAATGCTGCTCTCCAAGCAGTGTGTCGCACCAAGCAGGGCGTTGTCGCGCAAACGTGGTCGAAGGATCAAGGTCGTACTTGGAGCGCGCTCACGGCTACAGATTTACCCAATCCCAACTCAGGTACGGATGCGGTTACACTCGCCGATGGCCGCCAACTATTGATTTACAATCACAGTGGTCACCGAGCAACTGAAGCTAAGGGAAATCGTTACCCTTTGGATGTAGCGCTCTCGCACGATGGAATCCGCTGGAAACACGTCCTAACTCTCGAGTCTGAACCGTGTTCTGCCGGCTATTCGTATCCGGCTGTCATTCAAACTCGCGATGGATTGATTCATGTCACTTACACGTGGGATCGTAAAATGATCAAACACGTTGTGCTGGATCCTGCGCGGTTGTAACCTTTACAAATCATTTTTTTATATGGGGTTATGGGTGAAGCGCGAATCGGTGTAATCCGATTAGTTGCGTGAAGGTTTTAGGGCGGTGGGTTGACAGCGACGCTGGGCTTTGGCGGTTTGAAGCCATGTCAGATTCTGCTCCAGATCCGTTTGATCGCATTGAGGACGCTATCCGCGATATCGCCGCGGGGCGGCTTGTCATCGTGACTGACGACGAAGATCGCGAAAATGAAGGCGATCTCATCATGGCGGCATCTTTGGCGACGCCTGAGACGATCAATATGATGATTCGTTATGGTAGCGGCATCGTCTGCGTACCTACGCTGGAGGCTAACCTGCGACGGCTTGGTCTTGGGCCCATGGTAGCTCGTAATCGGGAAGTGCAACGCACCGATTTTACTGTGAGTGTCGATGCGGCTGAAGGAATAGCGACAGGCATCAGCGCCACAGATCGTACGCGTACTATCCGGTTGCTTGCTAATCCTAATTCCACGGCTGATCAATTGGTGCAGCCCGGTCATGTGTTTCCCTTACGCTCGCGTCCGGGTGGCGTGTTGGAACGTGCTGGTCACACGGAAGCAGCCGTGGATCTAGCGGTGTTGGCGGGACTGCATCCCAGCGGTGTGTTGTGCGAACTGGTAAATGATGATGGCACGGTGCAGCGTTTGCCGCAACTTACAGATTTTAAGCGCAAATTCGGTCTGCGGATGGTGTCGATCAAGCAACTCATTGAGTATCGCGCCCAACGAGAGCAGCTGATCGAGTCTGTGTGCACCAAAGCATTCCCATCGGAATTCGGCGAGTTTACAGCCCAAGTTTTTCGTAGCCGACTGGATGGACGTCATCACCTCGCCCTAGTCATGGGAACTCTCACTAGCGAACCCACATTGGTACGGGTGCATAGCGAGAATTTGTTAAGCGATGTCTTTCAGGCCAAAGGTATGCGGAGTCATGCAGCGTTAATGGCCTCGATGCGTGCGATTGCGCAAGCGGGTCGTGGCGTGGTCTTGTACATGGAGCCTGCCAATATGGGTGAGATCATGGTGCAGCGCCTCCAGGCCAAAGCGGGGCTTCAACCCTCCGCAATGGGGCTTCGTGATTATGGCACGGGTGCTCAGATTTTGCGTGCGCTCGGACTTTCCAAAATTCGCTTACTTTCTGGCAGCCAGCGTAAGGTGGTCGGACTCGATGGCTACGGTCTAGAAATTGTCGAACAGGTCGGAGTTTAATCCGGTTCTACGGCGATATCGTTGTGAATCGTCGGGCGTTTAAAACTGAGGAGCATCATGCTATATTGTCGTTTTGAGCCGTCTCTTGGGATATCCTGTCGATTCGTAAAGCAGGGCTAAACTGCTGGGCGTACGGGCAAGTTGCCAATGCAGCTTAATTAGCGCAACGGTCTTGGTCATATACATCGGTTTGCGCAGATCAGCTTTTCAGAGTGGGGTGGGCTGACCACTCACAAACCAGTTCTCATCATAACCCTAAAGCCATCTTGGTCTTTGTAGTTATTTGTTAACTTCATACCGATTTTGATTTCAGTCATTTTTTTTGTGCACTAAATTTAAATGCATCATGGCTTTCTGCTCTAGCACTGAAGGCGAGTTATGCGCCTCATATAAAACCCAATTGAAGATGCTCAGATTTCTGGATTTAAGTTTGTGGTTTCGCATTTTGATCGTGTGCGCGGCATGGGCTAGTGCACGTGCGGGTCAAAACGCACTCGTTGATACTTCGCAGTCGCCCTCGGCAAAAATGTATATGCCTGATCTTGGTGATGTGAAGTGGGCCGGCGGTCTATGGGGCGAGCGATTTGATGTGTGTCGCGACACCATGATTCCTCATCTTTGGACCATTTTTAGCGATCAAAACGAAAGTCATGCATGGGCGAACTTTCTTATGGCTGCAGGCCTTAGTCAGGGCCGCGATGGAAAACCTCACGGTCCGTCCTTTAATGATGGGGATTTTCTCAAGTGGGTAGAGGCACTCGCGCAAATGTATGCTGTAATGCGTGACCCCAAAATTGACGCTCAACTTGATCAAATTATCGCAGTCATTGCCCAGGCTCAGCGAGCTGATGGTTACCTGCATACGCCAAAAATTATTCTTCAGCGTCAAGCCGTCAAAGCCGCTTCTAACGCGCGAGAATTCGAAGATCGCGAGCATTTCGAGACCTATAATATGGGGCACCTGATGACGACGGCGTGTATCCACTACCGTGCTACCGGTAAGTCCACGCTTTTAGCCTGTGCGATCAAGGCGGCGGATTACATCGATCGGCTTTGTGCTGCGGCACCGGCCGAATTGGCTCGAAATGCCATTTGTCCCTCTCATTACATGGGCGTGGTCGAGCTTTATCGCGTTACACATGAGCCTCGATATTTGAAACTAGCGCAACAACTCATCGAGATCCGCAGCCTCGTTACGGCTGATTACGGCAGCGATCAAAATCAAGATCGGATACCTTTTCGGTCGATGACGAAAGCCGTTGGGCATGCCGTTCGCGCTAATTATCTCTATGCGGGCGTAGCTGACCTTTATGCCGAAGGGGGCGATCGTTCGCTTTTAAGTACAGTAGAAAAACTCTCCGCTGACGTCTCTGCTCATAAATTATATATCACCGGTATGACAGGTGCTCTTTATGATGGAGCTTCGCCAGATGGCTCTTCGAAGCACGCCACCATCAAATCTGTTCACCAAGCTTACGGTCGCGACTACCAATTGCCCAATCTGACGGCTTATAACGAAACCTGCGCCACAATTGGGTATGCGATGTGGATGTGGCGGATGCTTAGCGTTACCGGCGATGCTCGTTATGCGGATTTATTTGAACAGTCGCTCTACAATGGTGTGCTCGCGGGGATCAGTCTTGAGGGCAAAGATTATTTTTATGTCAACCCGTTGCGCAAAGACCGCGATTTTGATTGGCCACTGCGCTGGTCACGCACGCGGACGCCAAATATCAAATCTAGTTTTTGTTGCCCGCCCAATGTCGTGAGGACCATTGCTGAGACTCATAATTACGTTTATTCGTTATCGGTAGATACGCTCTGGGTTCATCTTTATGCCGCGAGCAGGCTCGATACGACGTGGCGCGACGGCGCGCGTATCACGTTACGTCAAGAGACGGATTACCCTTGGAGCGGTGCGGTAAAATTTATTATTGATGCCGCGCCCGATCGAGCAGTAGCGCTCAAGCTGCGTATTCCTGGCTGGCTGCCGTCAGGAGCGGCTAGCTTGAAAGTAAACGGTCAATCGGTGCTGACTAGTTTGACCGCAGGTACGTACGCGGAGATTGCGAGGACTTGGCGTGCGGGCGATATTATTGAGTTTAATATGGATTTTCATCCTACTCTTTGGGAGGCCAATCCATTGGTCGAAGAGACGCTTAACCAAGTCGCGATCAAAAGCGGTCCGCTCGTTTATTGCATCGAATCCAACGATCTTCCAGAAGGAGTACGCGTACGAGATGTTATGCTTTCATTGCTCACGCCGACCGAGTTTCTAGCACAGCGTGAAAAAATCACCACGGCACATCTTCAGACTCTAGTCTTTTCTGCATATGCCTACGAGCGCCAAACAGGAGCCACGGGTGCACTTTATGTTGAAGCGACACGTCGTCTACCGCGTAGATTCAGCCTTAAAGCAGTTCCTTACTTCGCTTGGGGCAATCGTGGCGACACAGATATGAGCGTTTGGTTGCCAGCGCGATAGAGACTTAGCTTGTTCATCATGCGCAAAAATCCATGACGCTGGCATTCAATACACTAAGTACATCCAGTAGACTGAAATTTAAATTATTAAGGGCAGTCGCAAGTTTGGTTTTTGTTGTCGTATTTGTCCCTAGGGTGCTGGCGGAGCATTGGTCTAGTTTGATTTTGGAAAATCCACTGGACTTGAAGTTGCTTGAGCCAACTTTGCGTAACGGCGAAGCGCCTGCTTCTGTGGTATTTTATTTAACCAATCTGTCCGCACCACGTATCGGCACAGTGAGTGATGATGAGCTGATTGCTGAATTGCGGGCCACTGGAAGTCTCGTTGTGATCATTGACTATGGCCGGCACCCGCAAGCCAGAGCGCCATGGATTAATCGTGATTTGGCCAAACTGCGGGACGATTTGCGTTCAAAAAAAATACTCGCAACTCGTGCCATTGACGGGGCGCACGTGTTCATCGTGCCATCTGGCAGTCGTCTCTGGCGTGATATTGTTTTTTATGAAGACCAATCGCGAATTTTGGCGATGGACATCATCGCTCCTGCCAGTCCTAAAAAACCAGTCGGCGCCTTGATAGAGTTTTCGTGCGATAATCAGAATCGGATGAGTAATGTTTCTCTCTCTATCTGTAGTGATACGATTTTAGACGGTGCGGCGACCGAAGGTCTTGCGGTAGCCATGGCGGATCATCCTGTAGCGGCGCCGTACAAAGGCCTAGATGCTATGCCAGAGAGCGCATGGAAAATCAAAGCTGCAGTAAGAGCCTTGCGGGCCCATAGCGCGAAACTGAATTTGAATGGCCGCATTGTGCCTGTTGGCTTTTCCCGAGGTAGCGGCATGGCTCTGATGTTGGTATCGACTGAGGGTAGGGCTGAGTTTGAAGGCCGAGGTTTGAATGAATATTTAAAGGTCAATAGTTCGGTCCAGGGAGCGGTAGTAATGTCCGGTCGATTTACGTATTTAAATTTGCTAGCGCAGGACGCGATGCTGGACAGATATTCGCAAGCTTGGGGGGGCCGTTTGGCTAATGGTGATAATTGGATGGGTAAAGGTGCGCTTGATTATTTAACTGAGGCCGGGGTGCCTTTGTTTCTGACGATTAATGTCTCAGAGTCCTTGGATGCTCTCCACCAAATGGACATCCTTCAACAACGCCTGCGTGACCTAGGAAATGATTACCTCTTTATTTTTGATGAAGAAGCGAGGGGGCACAAGGTGCCGCTTTCTAATTTAGTACTTCAATCGATGTATAAATATATAAATCAAAGACTTAGTTATTAATAGTGATCGGTTAATTACAGGTATTTCTGACTGTCATACAGATATGCCGCTAGTGCCTTCATGGTTTTGATTACAAGTTTGTTCTGTCTAGCTTTCGTCAACATAACTGCCCCTTCTATGAATTGGTCTAAGTCACCCCGTAATGGCTACATAACGTTGTTTATTAAGATTATAAATAATCTGTGTGGCGTTCTTCCTGTAATTTTATCGTTGGGTTTTTTGACGATACCTACGACGGGAGCAGCGCAAACCAAATTAACAGGTACGATTGAGGGCCGCATCTCCAACTCGGCGAATGGTTCGTATCTTAGCAAAGCCAAAGTGGCGGTGGAAGGCACTGGGCTAGCGGCCTACACCAACGATTTTGGCGAGTACTCTTTGCGCGATGTACCTTCAGGATCCACGCAATTGCGTGTTACTTTTACCGGGCAGTCTCCGGAGATTTTAACCGTCAATGTTGAAGCTGGGAAAACTACGACTCAGGATGTTGTTTTTGGTGGCTCAAGTGTGCGTTTGAACCCTTTCGTTGTTGAGAGTGAGCGTTTCAAGACCGCGCAACAATTAGCGATCCAAGAAGAGCGTACCTCGGTTAACATCAAAAACGTGGTTTCGGCGGATGCTTTTGGCGATATTCCGGAAGGAAATATCGGGGAGTTTATTAAATTTTTGCCCGGTGTAGAAATCAATTACGGTGGTACCTACGCATCGGATGCAGACGCGACGGGTATTTCCGTACGTGGTTTTGGTGCGGAGGATACAGCTATTTACATCGATGGCGTGCCCGTTTCCAGTGCCTCGCCGGCTAGCCTGAGTCGGGCAATCGGTTTGGATCAACTTTCGATCAACAACGCCTCGCGCGTGGAATTAGTGAAGGTGCCGACACCGGATATGCCGGCAAATTCCGTGGGTGGCTCAATCAATCTTATTTCAAAATCGGCGTTTGAGTACTCTCGGCCAAGTTTCAATTGGCGAGCATACGGCAGCTTGAATACGGACGACCCGCAGTTGTTCAAGAAAGTCGGGGGGCCACGTAACAAAAAAGAATGGGCGACTCAACCTGGCTTCGATTTTACTTATGCCTTTCCGATTAGTAAAACCTTAGGCGTCACCTTTACGGTGGCCTCTTCGAATCAATTTAATGAGAGCCGTCGTTATCGTCCCGAGTTTGGCACGACCTCAGTCGCGGGAGTAGATCTGCGACCTTTGGGTGGGGCGCAAAGTGTGATCCTGACCAATTCGCAGGGTGCGGCGAGCTTAGTTAATCCTTATATGACACGCATCTCTGTCACGGATGCACCGCGGTTCTCGGACCGTCTCTCGGCGGCGGTTAAAGTGGATTGGCGGCCGATTCCCAGCCTGACATTGGCGGCGAATTACACCGGATCGCTTTACAATTCCGCTGATGCAGCGCGTCGTTTGCAGTTCCGCATTCAACGTCCCCAAAGTTGGGATGCGACGAGCACAATCAGTTATCCGTACGTGTTGGCTGCTCAGTCCCAAAATGGTGCGGTTTTCACGCCGAATAGCACGCTCGATATGAACATCGATTCACGCGATAAAATTGGCAACTCGCACACCGGTTACTTGAGTGCAGTTTTTCGCAAAGATCGTTGGGATATCAAAGCTTTGGCCAGTGCATCAAGTTCGCGTGGTTCCTACAAGGATTTGGAGCACGGCCATTTTTCAACGGTCGATGTGACCTCGTCTATTGGGAAAATGTCATTTGAGAAAATTTCCGACGGAGTCGCAGGAAAAATCACGGTTTTGGATCGTAATGGAAACAACTTTGATTGGACCAAGTTGGGTAACTGGGTCCCGCCGACGGTGCAGGCACGTTCCGGCAAAGCAGAGTCGCTTAACGATGAGTTCTCCTACAAACTCGATGTGCGTCGGGACATCGGTTCGTTTTTTGATGGTCGGCTGGATTTAGCGGCCAAAGTCGGCGGACAACACTCGATTAGCGTGCAGAAAAAATGGGGTGTCGGTACCGGTTATCGTCAGACCTACGTAGGTCCTACTCTGAGTACGACTGATTATCTAGACACGGTTTATACTGGATATGAGCCCGGTTACGGGTTTCCGGCTCAGCAATGGGCAAGCACGTATCGTTTGTATCAGATTTACGCTGCTAATCCTTCGCTGTTTAGCGACCGCAGCGATAGCGATCAGGTCAATAATTACACCAGTTACGTTAATCAGAATAAAAAAATCACCGACAAAAGAACTGCCGGTTATGCTTTGATTGAAGGCCATGCGTTTCGTGGTCGACTGACCTTTGTCGCAGGTGTGCGCAAAGAAGAATCGCGCCGCACAGGCCGTGGGCCCTTGACCGACAGTAAGTGGAATTTTATTAAGGTCGCGAGCGGCGAACTTTATCGCGACGCAGCTCACCCTAACGGCGTGCAAATCGACACCGCCACCAGCGACGTATTCGCGCAAACTGCAGCCGGTACAGCGCTGCGTTCGGCGCTGAATGCCGCAAAGATCTCTTACCCAGATCACGTTATTTTACTTACCACGCTTGAGGGTAAACGTTTGCAGTTGAAGCCCCTTCAAGAAGTACGCGCGAAGAGCAGTGGCCGTCCCTCTGAAAGTATAAATACCTCGTTCAACGTGACCGAGAACCTAGTCTTTAAGTTGGCATATTCTAAGACTTTTGGCCAAATCAGCCTTGAGGATGGCACGAGTGGATTGCTTTCGGGCAACGGCTCTTATGTCGTGAATGAAAATTCGGCTGCCGGATCGGTGCCAGCTGGTAACATCTCGGTCGCTAACCCTAATTTGAAGCCGAAAATATCGGACAACTGGGATACCGCTATTTACTATTACACCAAAAATGGGGGTAAAATCGGGGTATCTTACTTCACTAAGAGCATTAAAAATTTCCAAGAGAACATTATTACCAATAATGCAGACCCTCAATTTGCTGAGATTCTCTCTTCATTGGGGTTAAACCCAGTGGACTATCAAGATTGGACGCTCACCACCTCTGAGAACGGCATCGGAACGGGCAAGGAATATGGTTATGAAGCCGACATTGCGCAGGATCTTCGCTTTATTCCCTTTCTTGGAACTTGGGGCAAACGATTCAATGTTTTTACTACTTACTCGGAGAAACATCGCAGTCAGGCCAACACCACACGCATGACGGCAGTGCCGGCCGCAAGTCGCACCGCATCTGCTGGACTTCAGTTCGCTACGGGTCGCGTCAGCTTATTACTAAAAGGAACATGGACCGATTTGAAACTTAATAGCACGACTAACGTGACCTACAATAGCGTGGTCTACGCCCTAGGCAATTATACGCCTTCGCTCACAAAATTGGACGCGACCTTCAATTGGCAATTCTCCCGCCGTTACGGTTTTTTTGCTAGCGGGCGAGACATCTTGAATAACGGCAGTCGATCCGAGCGATTTGACCCCACCGGCTTGTATCCCGCCTACGCACACTGGGATGACCTGCGTCAATTCGGCGTGCAGGTCACCTTTGGCATTAAGGGTAGTTTTTAAGTCTGCTCTGGCTTACCACACGGTCGGACGTAGGGGTCCGGCCTGCGGTCTGCTGGTGCGTGATGTCTCTTAGTGAACTTAGAGCTTGGGCATTTCTTTCGGCCGATCAACGTCTCAGCTCGATAAGTTTCTTCTGCGTATTTAATGACGTCTTTTTTATATAAAAATCTCAGAGGTGTGTGGCTGAGTATCGTAGCCATATCAGCTACGATTACTGCTGCGGAACAACAAGCCGATGTATATGCGGCTACCGCGGTACAGCGCGCGCTTAAGATCAGCAACTCACTTGCTTTGACCGACCCTGCGCATTCGGCCCGCGTAGGAGCTTTGATTGCGAGGCAGTACATTGATCTGAACGCGTTGCAGGCAGCGCGTGAAAGGGATATTAAATCGATAAATTCGAACTTGGATAAGGCGCCCGTGGGCTCCGCCTTAGTGGATCACAATGCGGCGTTCGAGGCCAAGGTTGCCAGTTTGCACCGTGCCTACCTCGCGCGGCTTGCGGTTGAGCTTACCCCGGAGCAAATCGATCTCGTCAAAGATGGCCACACTTATGGTGTGCTACCGCTTACGTATCGTGTTTATCAAAAGATGTTGCCGCAACTAACCCTGGGGCAAAAAGCTAAAATATTGGGCTTTCTCACCGAGGCCCGCGAATTGGCGATGGATGCAGGCTCTGCGAAAGAAAAACATGCCTGGTTTGGGAAATATAAAGGTAAGATTAATAATTACCTCTCGGCGGAAGGATATAACATGAAGGAAGCTGAAAAAAATCTCCTCACCCCGCGCTAACCTCAAGTTATACCAGCTATTATGAATTCATCCCGCGTGTTTTGTTGCATCGTCTTAGGTTTGCTCGGAAGCAGTATGTGTTTCGGGCAAGGCTACCCGCGAGTCTCAGCTCCTGTTCAAGCTGAGGCTAATAAGAGGATGTTGGCCGCAGATCGTCTCTCGGACGAAATTTTCGCTCGTGCGCTACCTGAAATTCAAAGTTGGTCTGCTAAAGGAAAACCGTATCTGCCCGGTGCTGCTTCGCCTGGCGATTTGCCCCAAGCTAAAATACCGGCGTTTCCAGGGGCCTGGGGCGGCGGCATGTATTCGTTCGGTGGCAGAGGCGGCCGTGTCATTGTTGTGACCAATCTCAATGATCGTGGACCTGGTAGTTTCCGTGCAGCGTGTGAAGCCGCTGGTCCTCGGATCGTAGTTTTCAACGTGGCAGGGGTTATTCGACTCACGGATAGAATTCGTGTTCGGGCACCCTACATCACAATTGCCGGCAATACCGCTCCGGGTGACGGCGTTTGTATCGCGGGCAACACTGTGGAACTCGAGACGCACGACATCATAGTGCGTCACATGCGGTTCCGTCGCGGTGCGACCGATGCGTCAGATCGAAACGATTCATTTGGAGGTAACCCTGTCGGCAATTTGATCATCGATCATGTTTCAGCGTCCTGGGGCCTTGATGAAAATATGTCGATGTATCGGCACATGTACCAACCCCCTGAAGGAGGCAAAGAACTTAAGCTACCCACGGTCAACGTCACTATCCAGTACTCGATTTTTTCCGAGTCGCTCAACATCTACCACCACGCCTTTGGCAGCACAATTGGTGGACTAAATAGCACCTTTCACCACAACCTTTGGGCCTGTAACACCGGACGCAATCCGAGCGTGGGTATGTACGGGGATTTCACGTTTGTGAATAATGTGCTTTTTAACTACCGACATCGCACCATCGACGGTGGTGATCACCGCAGTTTTTTTAATATAATTAACAATACATTAAAACCCGGCCCCGGCACGCCCAATACTGAAGTGTCTTATCGTATTCTTAAGCCCGAATCCGAGCGCAGTAAAACGGTCATCAATAATTTCGGAAAAGCCTATGTGGCTGGTAACGTGACCGAAGGAAATGCGCGGGTGACCAAAAATAACTGGGATGGCGGTGTGCAGCCATCTCCCGTAAAAACAACACTCGCGGCAGTTTTGCCAACAATCCGCATTGATCAACCCTTTGCTCATGCTCCGCTTGAGGTTGTTTCAGCGGGTGAGTCGTACGGCCTGGTTCTAAATTATGCGGGGGCGACCCTGCCGAGACGAGATGCCGTAGACGAGAGAGTAGTGTCGATGGTGCGCACGGGCATAGTCGGACCGGCAACCATAGCCGAAAGCTCAAAAGCTAAAGCGGCCCAGGTGGGTTATGCGCAGAAATGGATCGATGAAATGGCCGAACTTGTCCCCCGCGGATTTATTACCCACCCAGACGAAGTTGGCGGTTATCCCATGTATTTAGGAGAGGCGTATGCTGACGCCGATGCCGACGGCATGCCAGATGATTGGGAACTTAAAAACGGACTTGATCCGAAAAATGCTTTCGATGCGACCAGTGACCTTAACGGCGATGGATACACCAATATCGAAAAATTTATATACGGCTTAAATCCACGGGCTCCAAAAACTGATTGGAGTGATTTGAAGAATAACCGTGATCCGCACATTTCGGGCTCCACCGCTTACAGGCTCTGAAGCAGGCCGCAGCCTGCTTGAATTACTGTTGGTTGAGGTGGCGGCCCAAAAATTCCATTAGGCGTTCTTGCTGGCGGAGTTTGACCATCGGGTCACTACTTCCAGCCATGTGTGTACCAAGCATGGGCATGAATTCGTATGGTTTACCGGCCATGAATAAAGCATCGCAGAGCTGAAGTGTGTGTTGAGCGTAAACGTTATCATCGGTTAGTCCATGAATGAGAAGTAGCGGGCGCTCAAGTTTGGCCGCGTAGCTTAGGACGCTGCTGACTTTGTATGCCTCGGGATCGGTCTGGGGTAGGCCAAGGTAGCGCTCGGTGTAAAACGTATCGTAATTTTCCCAGGTAATCACCGGCGCGCCAGCAATACCGCAGCGAAAAACATCTGGTCGACGCATGGTCGCCATAGCTGCGAAATAGCCACCGAAAGACCAGCCGGTCACTCCAACGCGGCTTAGGTCCATCTCGGGGTACAGTGCACCCAGTGACCGAAGTCCAGTGACTTGATCTGTTAGCGCGAGGTCGATCAAGTTACCGCGGATGGAGCGTTCCCAGTCGCGACCCCGGAAAGGGGTGCCGCGGCCATCGAGTCGGGCCACGATGTAGCCTTGGTCGGCCATCCATTGATCATTAAGATAGGAGCGAGCCGTGGCCGTAACGACAGTGCTGTGCGGGCCGGCGTAGGTGTATAAAATGACAGGATATTTTTTCTTAATATCGAAATCGCGTGGGCGTACTAGCGCCGCATAAAAAGAGGGTTCACCGGTGGTGCGGGTGAGCTCGACGTGTGGAGTAAGAGGTATTTTTTCTGCTCGATTGGGAAGGACTGCGAGTAGTTGTCCCTCGGAGGTTAGAACATTGGTTCCCGAATTGCCGTTGAAGAGATCGTAGGTGTGGATGAAGGCTTTGGCGTTTTCCGAAAAAGAGGCGAGGTGCTGACCTTGTCCTGAAGTGAGGGTTGTTCCGGCGCTACCGCTGAGCGGAAAGCGGTACACTTGGGTCTCGCGAGGGTCTCGACTGCCGGCGAGGTAGACTTCACCTTTAAGTGGATCGAGTTTGGCGAACCCTTTATAGATAAAATCGGGCGGGGTAATAGCTCGAATGAAGTTGCCGGAGGCAGTCCGTAGCTCGACTTGCCAGGCGCCACGGCTCTCGGATGACCAGAGGAATTCTTTGGCGCCAGGAAGCCAGCGTGGAAAACCGCCGCGTTCGTCGAGATTGACCCAAGCTGGGTCTGTCTCGCGGAGAAGTTCCGTGGTGCTGCCTGTTGCAGGATCGGCAAGCAGGAGGAGCGCGGTTTGTTGAGCGCGGTCCATGACCGCGAGAGTGAGCGGGGCGTCGGACTCGCGCCAGACTACGCGGGTGAGATAGGGAAATTTGGCGGCATCCCATTGGAGCCAGCGGGTGGCGCCTCCGCTGCGCGCTATTATGCCGACGCGCACGGTTGCGTTGCTCGTGCCAGCTGCCGGGTAAGCGAATTTGGTGGGTGTGGCTTCGGGGTGGAGGGGATCGGCGATATGTCGAGTCTGGACGGCGGACTCATCCGTCTGTTGATAGGCGATGAAGCGAGAGTCTGGTGACCACCAGTAACCGTCGCTGCGGGCCATCTCTTCTTGCGCGACAAATTCTGCAGTGCCGTGGCTTAGCGTGCTGTTGGCGCCGTTGGTTAGGGCGCGGGCGACAAGTGGCGAGATGTCGAGTTCGATGATGTAGAGTTCGCCGGCGGAGACCGCGGCGATAGCGGACGCATCGGGCGAAAAACGCGGGTCTATCCAATTTTTCCCAGGGAGGGTGGTGACCTTTAGGTCGGCGCGGTTTACGACGTAGAGCTGACCAGAAAGGGTGACGAGTAGACGTTTACCGTCGTTGGAGAGATCAAACTTGGTGAAGCCTCGTGTGCTGATGCGGGCACGTTCGCGTCGGGCTTTTTCCTCAACAGTGAGGGTTTCGGGGCTAGAGCCTATGAGCTGGGCGGGAGTGAGCAGTTCGCGCTCTGGGCCGGCAGGAAGTGGGTATTCGTAGAGCCGAAGAATGGGATCCCTGGGTCCACCGCGAAGATAGATGACGGATTGGCCGTCGGGGGTGAGTTTGGCGGCGACGGGTCGGCCTAGGGTATAGTTACGTGTTTCGGCGAGGTCGCGGAAGTAGGCGAGTGGATCGGTTGGGGTCGCCGCGGGAGCGGTAGCACCGAGGGATAGTAAAACAATGGGTAAAAGATATAACGCGCGCATTTGGGGGAAGGGATGGGATTAATCGCGTTGGTGTGAGTCGAGCAGCAAGGTGATAGGACCGTCGTTGAGGAGGGATACTTGCATATCGGCCCCAAAGCGACCGGCGACGACGGGGCGCCCAAGGGCTGAGTTGGAGGCTCTAAGAAAAGTCTCGTAAAGAGGGAAGGCGATTTCGGGGCGCGCGGCGCAATCCCAAGAGGGACGGTTGCCTTTGCGGGTGCGGGCATAGAGCGTGAACTGGCTGATGATGAGGAGCTGTCCGGCGATGTCGCGAACGGAGAGGTTCATCATCGCAGCGTCATCATTAAAGATGCGGAGGCTGCAAATTTTGGCGGCAAGCCAGTCCGAATCGGCTGCGGTGTCATGAGGAGCGATGCCGAGAAATATGAGGAGGCCGCGATTGATGGTTCCTATGCGCTCGCCAGCGATGTCGACGTGAGCAGCGGAGACGCGTTGAAGCAGGGCGCGCATAAAACGTAATGAGAACGGGAAGTTTAGGAGCAAAAAAAACCGCGGGCAAACGCTCGCGGTTTAAAGAAATGCTTTCGTTTTTAGAGCATCGGAAGATGTGGCTCTATCTCCGCTTCGTAATTAATGCCAGGCAGGCCAAAACCGAAGAGTTTCATGAATTCGCTGCGGTAGCCTGCGATGTCGGTGAGCGTGGCAAGATTCTCGGTAGTGGTCTGAGGCCAGATTTCTTTGACGGCGGCTTGGATCTCTGGGCGCATTTCCCAGTCGTCAATTCGAATGCGGCCCGCTTCGTCGAAGGTGGGGCCGTTGCTCGAGTAAAGTTGAGTGGAGAAGAGTCGGGCGATTTGTTCGATGCAGCCCTCGTGTGTGCCATGGGCTTTCATGATCTTATACAAAATCGAAATGTAGAGCGGGACGACGGGTATCGCGGAACTAGCTTGGGTAACGAGCGCTTTGTTGACTGAGATGCAAGCACGGCCTCCGCTGTGTTTTAGTTTGAGTAGCGCATCGATACTGTGCGCAGCGCGTTCTAGGTCGTTTTTGGCGAGACCAATGGTGCCATTTTTGTAAATGGCCCAAGTGACCTCAGGTCCAATATATGAGTAGGCTACAGACTGCGCGCCTGGAGCGAGGAGTTTGGCCTCGGACAGGGCTTGCATCCACATTTCCCAATCTTCGCCGCCCATAACAGCGGTGGTGTCGGCGATTTCGGCTTCGTTGGCCGGCTCGATGGTGACCGTGCTGACGATGCCTTTATCGGTATCGACTGTCTTATTGGTGTAGGATTGGCCGACGGGTTTGAGTACAGATTTGTGGACGAGGGCGGTAGTGGGATGGGTACGGCGAGGAGAGGCGAGTGAGTAGATGATGAGATCGACTTGACCGAGATCGGTGCGGATGAGTTCGAGGGCTTGGCGCTTAATGTCGGCAGAGAAAGCGTCTCCGTTAATATTTTTCGCGTAGTGGCCAGCGGCATGAGCTGCTTTTGTGAAGGCGATGGTGTTATACCAACCTGGAGTCGCAGGTCGGCCCTCTTCGGAAGGGCGCTCGAAAAAAACACCGAGAGTCGCGGCGCCGGAACCGAAGGCCGCGGTGACGCGTGAGGCGAGCCCGTAGCCGGTGGAAGAACCGATCACCAGAACCTTCTTTGGGCCTTTAGCCAACGCGGGTTGGGCTTTAACGTGGGCGATCCACTCTTGGACATGTGCTTCGCAACCGGCGGGGTGCGCTGTGACACAGACGAAGCCACGGACTTTGGGTTTGATAACCATAGGGCTAGAAGCGTTTGCGGCAGGCGCGGTCTGGGCAAGTTTCAATTGCCGACTCTGAAACTCGCTCACGCTTGTGCAAATACCTAGAATTGACCGTACCGCCGATCAGGGACCTATCAGTACCATCGGGCCCTCGGCTTTGGGTACGCCACCTTTGCGTTCGAGGCTCACCGCGAATTTAGCTACAGTTTGGACCGGGCGGTTGGGATGGAAAATCAAGCGACCCTCGCCGGTCGTGGGGTCGACTTTGAAAACACCGCCGTCTACGGGGATGGAATATTGTGGGTCGACGACCCAGAGTTGATAATCTTTATCCGCCGCTAGCGCGGGAAGTTTTTGGACGGTGAGTACGCCTTCTTGGCTCGCGGGATTCCAGACAGCGACCGCCAGTGCTTGGGGACTGTTACCAAGAAGCGAAGCGAGTGTCGCAATTTTGTAATCGGCGAGCGTTCCCTGGGTGAAAAGTTGTTGTTTGGTCTCAGCAAGACGAGATTCCAGCGTGGTAATGTGAGCGGCAGAATCGTTGGCATGTTTCGCGGCGTCAGAGAGCTCTCGTTGCGTTATTAGTCGTTCAGCGGCGAGTTGGTTTTCAGTGCTGCGAAGAGAAAGTTCGGTGAGAGTTTGTTGGTCTCGAAACGCTGAATTTAAGGCGCTTTCGTTATAATATGCCTGCGCAAAATAAGCGGCGATACAGGCGAAACAGGCTGCAGTAGCGAAGCCGAGCCAGATTGGGAAAGGTAGAACCGCCGGGCTGGGGGATTGGGTAACTGGTGCGCGGGCAGAGGATGTTTGGCTGGCGATGGTCTGGAGTAGACGGATTTTTAGCTCCGCGGGCGGTTCAGCCGCGGGTGCGCTATAGGCGAGTTCGGCTGCGGTGGAGCGGAGTGTGGCGGCGAGAGTCGCTAACTCGGGGTGGTGGTCTAGGGCTGCGCTGAATTCTGCCTGCTCTGCGGGGGTGAGCAAATCGAGCGCGGCGAGCGCGGCGAGATCTTCGTGGCGTTCGGCGTTCATAGTCGGTTCGCGAGTTGTTCGCGTAGTTTTAGCAGGCCGCGACGGATGCGGGCTTTGATGGTGCCTAGGGGCGTCTCAAGGCGTGCGGCGATTTCTTCCTGAGTGAGCCCGCTGAAAAAAGCGAGTTTCAGCGCGCGTTGTTGATCGGCGGGTAAGGAGGCGACCGCGGCTCGAAGGCTACTGGCTTGATCTGAGGTAGAGGCGGCTAGATTAGCAGCGGGGCCGGAGGTATTTTCGTCGAGACCGAGGTCGGTGGGCGTAGAATTTTCTAGTAATTCGTACCGGCGGCGCCTGGATCGTAGGCGATCGATGGCACGGTTGCGTGTAAGAGTGAGTACCCAAGAAAACGCTGTGCCTCGAGTTGTTTCAAAACTCGCGGCTTTTTCCCAAACAGTGACGAAGGCGTCATGAACGATATCTTGGGCTTCGCCTGGATCATTGAGGATGCTTTGGGCGGTAGCGTAAAGCGGGCGAGAGAAACGATCGTAGAGTTTGCCTAATGCATCGCGATCACCTCCGGCCACCAAGCGAAGCAGTCGAGCGTCTGCCGCGTGGCGTGCGTCTGAAAAATCGACGATTTGCTCGGTGTTCATGCGCGGGATTACCCTTGCAGATTCATGTCCGTGGACATGGTTGGCCCACGAAATATAATTGGAGAGATGCGAGGACAGCAGGAGCGGCATGTTGCTGTGAAGTACTACGCATGAGATGTGCGAAGAGATGCCGTGAGTTGCGCGGGTGCGAGTCGAAAGTTGCGCGGGCAGGCATTGGTAATAACCGCGCTCTTATTGAATTTTCAGCCGACTAGACTTTGACCGCAAAGAGCTCGGGGTGCATATTGCCCTCGGCGACTTTGTTCACGGTGCCAGTCATCATTATAGAAAACTCGTCGCCGATTTCGATGCCAATTTTACCACCTGGCATGTGCACGGTGATGCTGCGATCAACAAGTCCGAGACGATGTGCCACAGCGGCGCTTGCACTACTGCTGCTACCGGAGGCAAGGGTGTAACCCGCGCCACGTTCCCAGATTTCGATCTGTATATTGGCCCGGTCTAGGATTTTGAGAAATTGGACGTTGGTCTTGCGTGGAAAATTGGCGTGGGTTTCGAGGTGAGGTCCGTATTTGTGAGCCATTTCGGCGGAGATTTCCGTCAGCGGGAGTACACAATGCGGATTTCCGATCGTGGCGGCGCAATAGGTGAACTCGCGGTCAAGGATCTTGATTTTCTCGTTTAGCACCTCACGCGTAGCTCCAACTACTGGAATTTTTTCCGATGAAAAACTGACATTCCCCATCGCGATGGAGATCAACTGCGCGTTGTCTTTGAGTGCCACGGCGACTTCGCCACCAGGAACTTCGACTGTGAAGTTCGGCTGTTTGGCGTGGCCTTGATCATAAAGGAAACGCGAAAAAATGCGCAGGCCGTTGCCGGATTTTTCGGCTTCAGAGCCGTCGGGGTTGAAAATGCGCAGGCCAAATTGGCTTTTTTTCGAGGGCAACGGACCCCAAAGAATACCGTCGGATCCTACGCCGAAGTTGCGGTGGCATACGACCCGTATCTGCTCAATTGTCGGTGCTGGCTGCCACGACGTGAAGTCGCGGGGATCGAGCACAATATAATCGTTACCGAGGGCGTGGTATTTGTGAAATCGCATGATGTGAATCGCCGAGCTAGGAGAAAAATCGGGTGATAAACACGCGCAAAGTTTAGCGTCGTTGAACTTCTTTTTTGCCTGTCCCGCGTACGTTGAGTCGTGCGCGGGTGCTAAGTTAAGACTTGGGACTCAGCTTTTAGTTGTGCAACCGAAGAGTTCACGGCGTTTTATCGCTGCGACTACGGCGTCTGGCACCATTTTCTCCCAAGTGGCGTCGCCTTCCTTAATTCGGCGCAAGACATCACGTGAAAAAATATGAAGAATCGAGGTGTCGAATCCGACTATGCAGTCGATGTAGTGCGCTTCGAGCAAGTGGGCGTAAAGATTTCGTAAATGATCGGCGATTTGGACGTTTTTCGCGTTGATCAGTACGCTGGAGGCGAAGGCGTGAGTTGGAGTGCGGCCTAAGTTAGTTGGAACGGGTTGTCCGGAGGCGGCGTAAACATCGAAACCATCTTGGCGCATGGGATAAATATAAAGCTTAACCGAATTACGAAAGAGGCGGCCAAAGGATTCCAAGATGCCGCCTTCAAGATTTTCGTAATACTTTTCGTTAAAAATTTCGATGAGGTTGTTGATGCCCATCGTGACGCCGATCATTTCTTTAGTGTAGCGGCGGAAGTAAGACGTGAGGCGGTAGTATTCGGAATAATTTGAGATCAGAACGTTGAAGCCGATGTCACCTAAGAGATCGACGCGCGCTAAGAAATCTTTGGGGTCGAGCTCCCCAGCGGCTAGCAGGTTGTGCATGGTGATTTCCATGAGTACCACAACCTGTTTGCCCTTAACCGAAGGCTCTTGGACGAATTGCGCAGTCGCACAGTTGAGCATGTCTACATTGACGTGAGTGACAGGACGAAATGATCCGCGTTCTACAAGGATGGGTTTGTGGTAAAGAACTTCGGAGGGTTGAAGTACGTCACCGCCTGGCCCGAACATAACGGCGTTGGTGAGGCCGAATTCCACAAGCATGAGCGACATGAGTCGGTTATCTACGTTTAGAAACGCGGGCCCGCTTAATTTCAACATGTCGACTTCGATGCGGTCGGCGGAGAGATTATCGAGCAGTGATTCGACGAGTTTGCGTGGGTCGGTGTTATAATAAAACGCACCGTAGATTAGGTTGACGCCGATGATACCGAGAGCCTGTTGCTGGAGGATGTTTTCTTTGTCCCACATCCGCACGTGCAGTACGACTTCACTAGGTGGGCCGCCTGGCTCGGTTTGGAAACGGATGCCCATCCATCCGTGAGCTTCGTTAGTGCCTTTGAAATTACGCGCGGACACGGTGTCGGCGAATGCAAAAAAAGTGGTGCGTTCTCCGCGTTGCGTTGCGAGTCGCTCGTTGAGCAATTGATACTCGTGATCGAGCATTAGCCCTAGCCGTTCGCGCGAGACATATCGAGGAGCTTTGCCGTAGATGGCATCACTGAACGTCATGTCGTAAGCGGAGATCGTTTTGGCTATGGTGCCTGATGCGCCTCCAGCTTGGAAGAACACGCGCGCGACCTCTTGGCCGGCGCCAATTTCTGCGAAGGTGCCGTATTTAGGCTCATCTAGGTTGATTGTAAGAGCTTTGCGGTTGGTCGTAAGTAGTTCTTTTTGCTCGCTCATACACTAGTTGTGTCAAGGGCTGCAGCCGGATGCAACCTTGCTGTACCTTCCTTTGTAACAGGTAAGTTACGAATCTCGCTCCCTCGATACGGGTTTGAGGTGTTTGGGCAGGGGCAGCGACGTTTCTACTGGCTGCGCTGCCCGTGGCTGTTAGGTTCAGTAATCATGAAACATTTCTTCACCTCGATGCTGGGCGCGCTGGTGGCGCTTGTGGTCTTTTCCGGTGGCGCGATCCTTCTGTTTATCGGCGTGCTCGGTGCGATCGTGTCTATGGGTGGCGACAAAAAAGCCCCAGAGCTCGATCGTGGTTCTTATTTGGTTTTCGATTTAGCTGCCAACATAACGGATGCGCCGCCGCAGGTTGATTTCAGCCAAATCACAGGGGGGCATGCTTCAACGCTTCAGCTTCGAGCCGTGACCCGGGCCATCCAAGCCGCCAAGACCGACGATCGCGTTGCTGGAATATTAATTAAGGGCGCTCTCATACCCGCTGGCTACGGCTCGGGTTATGCTGCGTTAAGAGAAGTGCGCACGGCGCTCATGGATTTCAAAGCTAGTGGCAAACCCGTGAGAGCTTATCTCGAAGCCGTCACGACAAAGGACTACTATCTGGCTTCGGTTGCCAGCGACATAACGCTTGATCCTTATGGCATGATCATAATGCCTGGGCTAGCTAGCGAACCGATGTTTTACACGGGCGCTCTAGAGAAATTCGGCATCGGTGTGCAGGTTACCCGAGTCGGCAAATATAAATCTTTCGTCGAACCATTTACGCGCAAAGACATGAGTCCCGAAAGTCGTGAGCAGACCTTGCAATTGCTCAACGACCTTTGGGGTTCTATGCTCGACGACATGGCTCAAGGGCGCGGTCTTAGCCGCGAAAAAATACAAACTGTAGTCGACGCCGAAGGGATCATTCGTCCAGAAAAAGCTAAGGCCGCAAAACTTGTGGATCGAATCGCGTATCGCGACGAAATCATCACAGAACTGCGCAGTAAGACCGGACCTTCGTCGCATGATAAGATCACCTTCAAGCAAATTGAAATCGCGGCTTATGCTAAAATCGCCAAAGAAGTTGCCCAGGTCTCAAAAAAACCTGCGGCGGATGAGTCTAAGTCGTCAGGCACTGGCCGCGGAAAAGTCGCGATCATTTACGCTGAAGGCAGCATCGTAGACGGAAACGGTGAACGTGGCGAGATCGGCGGTGTGAAATTCGCCCGCGAAATACGCCGCCTTCGCCAAGATGATGCCGTGAAAGCCATCGTGCTCCGGGTTAACAGTCCTGGTGGCAGTGCCTCAGCATCGGAAAATATCGCTCGTGAAGTGCGCCTAGCGCGTAAGGTTAAGCCGGTGATTATTTCGATGGGTACTTACGCTGCTTCGGGTGGTTATTGGATCGCTGCGGATGGCGACCGTATTTTCGCAGAGCCCACAACCATCACGGGATCGATCGGGGTGTTTGGTCTGCAATTCGATGTGCAGAAACTTGCGAACAACGTCGGCCTCACCTTCGATGCGGTGAAGACGGGTAAATACGCCGACGCCATCACTATCACGCGCCCCAAGACCGATGATGAACTCGCTGTTTTCCAAAATATGGTAGACTGGATTTATGGTGAATTCATCGACAAAGTAGCCACGGCACGGAAACTTAAAAAAGAAGCCGTTCAAGAAATTGCCCAAGGTCGCGTGTGGTCGGGTGCCGAAGCTAAAAAAATTGGTTTGGTGGATGAGCTCGGCGGACTCGATGATGCGATTCAGTTCGCTGCGACCAAGGCTGGCCTTGGGATAAACTACCGGCTCATCGAATATCCCCAAAAGAAAGAATTAGCTGAGACGATTGGCGAACTCATAGAGCGATTTAATCCCGACGCTCAAGCTCAAGCACGTGGTGTGATCGGTCAAATCGCAGCGCGCCTGCAACACGAACTAGTCACGCTCAGGACTTTCAACGATCCTCAGGGCATTTACGCACGCATGCCGGTGGAAATCTCGCTGCGTTAAACTCAAAAATCCATGGATACCACACTGACTCACGACACACCTGCAACCGCTATTCCCTCAGGCGAGGCGCTCATGTTGAGTGCTGGAGCTAGTGTGTATATAACCCAGACCCTGGGCGGCAATGTCACGGTACGCACCGACCGTGGCTTATTTCGCATCTCGGCTGAAAATACCGGAGCCTTGTCAGGATACACCCCTGTAGCCGCTAAAATAGATGTCGTAGAAGAGGCTTTAAGTGAGCAAGCGATTTGGTCAGCCCTAAAAACGTGTTTCGATCCTGAGATTCCGGTGAACATTGTAGATCTCGGTTTAGTGTATGATTTGGCGATAGATGTTCTGCCGGATGGCACACACAGCGTCGAAGCTAAGATGACTCTCACAGCGCAAGGTTGTGGTATGGGTCCTGTGATAGCCGAAGATGCGCGTCAAAAAATCGCGGCCTTACCCACCGTGAGCGCGGCCAAAGTTCACATCGTATGGGATCCCATTTGGACGCCACAGATGATCTCGCCGGAGGGGCGCAAGGCCTTGGGATTGGAATAACCGTCTGCCGATTTTGCTGCGCCGTCGAAATTCTATGGCCTAACCTCGGAAACAGACGCTGCTTCCTATTGAAAGTATCTCAGGGTCGAGGGGCCGGGGCGGGAGTCTTCGCGGTAACAAAACGAAACACGTAATAAGTGGCTAATGTTGTGCCTACGTTGCGCATGCCGTGTAGATCATTGGACGCGTAGAAGAAAATCGAACCTGCGCTGGCGCGCTTAGTCTCGCCATTGATGCTGACTTCTAGGGTGCCTTCTTTGATGAGGATCATTTCCTCGTCGGGATGTCGGTGTGGAGGATGCGGCACTTCGCCAGGACGAATTGTGGTCACGTGCCCTTCGAAATTATTGAGCGTGAGCGTGGGCGCATCAAAGAGTTCGCGTCGCTCGCCGGTTTTGGTCGGCTTGACTGCCAAATTGGTCCAATCAATTACCGTGGATTTAGTAACTAATTTTGGTTGTTCCGCTGCATTTAGATTCAGGGTAACTGGTGTAACTAAGCACCAGATAAGTGTTGGAATTTTCATAGTAAAAAAAGGGAGGGGGAGGGGTAATTTAGGCTGACACGGGTCAATCGATGAATCGTGCTGCTCATTGAAAACATCCATGAAATCACCCCTTCGTCACTCCTTGTTTGGTTGCGTCGTTGCTTTAATGAGTACGACTTCGATTTTATCAGCCGCGGTGGAACCTGCGACGCTCCTCAATGACTCGACAGTCAAAGCTGCTCTAGCCGCTGTGGAGCGTAACGAGCCTGAAACACTGGACTTACAGGCTCGTCTCACTGAGATTCCGGCCCCCCCATTTAACGAAACGGCCCGCGGTCTTGAAGTTAAACGCCTCTTCGAACAACTTGGTCTCAAAGAAATACGGGTAGATAAAGTGGGTAATGTAATTGGCGTGCGTCCTGGAGCTCTGGCTAAGCCCAACGTAGTAGTCGCGGCACATTTAGATACAGTGTTTCCCGAGGGAACCGATGTGCGGGTTAAACGTGATGGTAAATTTCTACGCGCTCCAGGCATTGGTGACGACGGTCGTGGCCTAGCTGCAATGTTGAGCGTCATCCGCGCGCTTGATGAAGGTGGCGTCAAGACCACCGGAACAATCACCTTTGTGGCCAACGTTGGTGAAGAGGGTCTCGGCGATCTCCGGGGTGTTAAGGAGTTATTCAACGTAACGCTAAAAGGAAAAATTGATTCTTTCATTTCGATCGAGCCCGGCAGTCAAAACCGAATCACCAATGCTGGTGTCGGCAGCTATCGTTATCGGGTTACGTTCAAAGGCCCGGGCGGACACAGCTACGGTGCTTTCGGTATGGCTAATCCTATTCATGCGCTCGGCCGAGCGATAGCCAAAATCGGCGATATCACTGTACCGGCCACACCTAAGACCACTTTTAATGTTGGCCGTATCAACGGCGGCACTTCGGTTAACTCCATCGCCTTTGAAACGTGGTTTGAAGTCGATATGCGCTCCGAGACGATGGCCGCGCTGGACGCTGTCCGCGATCAATTTAATGCCGCAGTCGCCGATTCAGTGAAAACGGAAAATGCTCGTTGGAAAAATCGAGGTGCAGTTTCTGTCGACATTGAATTAGTCGGCCTACGTCCCGCAGGTCAGACCCCCGAAGACTCCGCAATTGTTAAAATCGCAAGCGCATCCGTTACGGCGATCGGTAGCCTTCCTGCTTTGAGCGCGGGCGCGACGGATTCGAATCTTTCGAAGCAGGTCGTGATTCCTTCCTTAGGTGCAGGTTCGACGGATTCAAATGTTCCGATGCAACTGGGTATTCCCGCGGTCACGCTTGGCGGCGGTGGTGAAGCCAGTCGCGCCCATTCACTCGACGAATCCTTTGATTCGACGAATTCGCACCTTGGGCCTCAGGCTGTATTACTGACAGTCGTCGCTTTGGTTCGTTAAGCGGGTTTTCTAAATGCGAGCGCCGGTCTATAGCCGGCGTTTTTTTGGTAGATTCAGATGTTTATTATTTCGAAATATTGCGCTCGCCAGCGGTCGCTTCAATAACCCGAATCCCGCTGTGCCCCTCGTCCTTTTTTACGTTCTAGTTGTGTTGTTAGGGATTCTTAGCATGGGCTTCCAGCTTCTCGCCTCAAGGCTGCTAAACCCGTTTTTTGGATCATCTTTGATCGTTTGGGCCTGGTTGATTTCAACGTTTTTAGCTGCCTTCAGTTTTGGTTCTATCATCGGCGGTTGGATTAGTAACGCGTCCTTGAGCCAACGCGAAAAGAGCCAATGGATTGTGGGGGCGATGGCGGTCGGTTCGCTCGCATTCACGGCATTTTTTGGACGTGCACTGCTTGGGCAGATTGAGGTCGCCTTTGCCGAAATTACTACGGGGCTCCTCGTTGCTTGTTTGGCTTTATTTTTTTTACCGGTGACCACGCTATCCTCCTTTGGTCCCCAATGCGTTCAATATCTTGCTTCGCGTGGTACGCCCCCAGGTAAAGCCTCGGGCCTAATTTACGGCGTGAGTACTTTGGGCAATATCGCAGGTGTCATGCTTACGGCCTTCGTGCTCATACCGCACTTACCCGTTTCTACGCTGCTTTATTTGTGGCTGAGCGTGTCGCTGGTTAATCTAACAGCTTTGATTTTGCTGCTGCGTTCATCTCCGACGACCTCCGCTAAATGAAACTGCGAACCCTACTGATTTACGGCTCCGTTTTGATTTCAAGTAGCATGCTCATCTCCCGCGCCGCGGAAGTTCCTGATTACATCGAAAACCACGACACACTTTATAATAATCTCACAGTCGAAAAGCGCGATACTGTTGTTGAGCTACGAGCACGTTCGCGATCAGGCGAGTACCTTGAGTCCGCCGTCGATTTGGCGGATCCATTGCGTCTGGTCGTGCCTTATACACGTTCTTTGTTCGCAGCGGCTTTTTTCGAACCCAACCCCAAGAGTGTGCTAATGATCGGACTTGGTGGTGCGGGCTTTCACCGTGTGTTCACTTATGCGTTTCCCGGCGCGCGGCTGCAATCCGTAGAGCTCGACCCCAAAGTCTGGGAGCTTTGTCAAGAGAAGCTCGCCTTCAAGCCGACGGTGTTAACGCCCGTTGCTGTGATGGACGGACGTCTTTTTGTGAAACGTAATCGCGAGCGTTGGGACTGGCTCATACTGGATGCGTTTCGCGGTGGTTTTGTACCTCCGCATTTAAAGAGTCAGGAATTTTATCGTGAGTGTGCTGCTCGACTAAGTGATCGAGGAGTTTTTGTCACCAATCTCCATCAAGACACGGAGCTTTTTGCTGCGGATCTGCGGACGATTCAGAGTGTCTTCCCTCACGTGCTCCTTTTTCAGACCCACGGTCGGGGTAATGTAATCGTCTGTGCTCTCAAATCCGCCGACTCAGATCTTATGCGTGGGCCCGATATTACGGCGTTGGAAAAATCAAACCCCAAGCTCGCTTCGAAATTGGACCTCGATGCATTGGCTGCCGAACTCCTGCCGTTTCCGGTAGAACTAGCGGGTAAGGCTCGCATCCTGACAGATGATTTTTCTCCGGTAGAGTTTCTTGACGCGCTGAAGACCAATAACACCAAGAATCGCTAAACTCACTTTAATCACAACATGTCACTTACCATCGGCATAGATTCCGGCACCCAAAGCGTCAAAGCCATCGTCCTCGATCTTGTGACACGCAAGGTTATCGCTGAAGCGCGCGCTCCGCATAAGTTAATCGAAGGATTGCCCCTTGGTCATATGGAGCAACACCCTCAGGACTGGACGTCGGCACTCGATTTTGTACTTTCCAATGTCGCTGCGCGGATCGGCCCCGCCCAATCTCAACGCGTGCGAGCCATTGGCGTTTCTGGTCAGCAGCACGGTTTTGTGGCCTTGGACGTGAACGGTGATGTCATCCGTCCTGCTAAATTGTGGTGTGATACGAGCACGACGGCTGAATGTGCGATCTTAACTAAAAAACTCGGCGGTCCCAAGGCTGCGATTCGGCTTACCGGCAATCTTATCCTTCCGGGATTTACCGCTCCGAAAATTTTATGGCTTAAGCGCCACGAGCCCGAGAACTACAAATTCCTGCGCCATGTGCTGCTCCCGCACGATTATCTTAATTATTTCCTCACAGGTAATTTTTCTATGGAGTATGGCGATGCTTCTGGCTCGGCGTTGATGGACGTGCGAACCCGAAGTTGGTCTAAAGCTGTAATTAAAGCTATCGATCCGAAACTTGCTGGTTATCTCCCGAAAATTACAGCCTCGCACGAAGCGGCTGGTTTCTTGCGACCTGAGTTGGCGGCAAAATATGGATTTCCTGAAAATACCGTCATTTCGGCAGGTGGTGGTGACAATATGATGGGCGCAATTGGCACTGGTAATGTTGTTCCTGGTGTGGTCACTGCTAGCTTTGGTACCAGCGGTACAATCTACGCCCATGCTAACAAACCAGTGATTGATCCGCAGGGTGAAATTGCGGCGTTCTGTTCTTCAACAGGTGGTTGGTTGCCGCTACTGTGTACGATGAACGTCACGACGGTGACTGAGCACGTGAGAGCGTTGTTCGGTCAGGACCATGCCGCGCTCAACGCTGCTATCGCGACTGCACCGGCGGGGGCGAGCGGGTTGCTATTGTTACCATATTTGGCGGGCGAGCGTACACCTAACGTACCCATGGGCTCTGGTGTATTGCTTGGATTAAACGCGCAGACTTTTACTTCCGCCCACATAGCCCGCGCAGCGATGGAAGGTGTAACCCTTGGGATGAACTACGGTCTTCGTCGGCTGGCCGCTCTTGGGGTAAGGCCGAAAGAAATTCGTGTTACGGGCGGTGGTGCCAAGTCGCCGGTGTGGCGTCAGATCATGGCTGATGTTTTTGGCGTGCCAGTGGTCTCGATGGTGGAAGATGAAGGCGCAGCTTTGGGCGGTGCTCTCCAAGCCGCGTGGTGTGTCGCATTGCGCGACGGGAACAAAAAGGCGCGACTAACCGATTTCACCAGCGGCGCAGTGGTCCTAGATGAGTCTACCCGTTGCCAACCAAATCCGGCCAACGTTGTACGTTACCGCGCGATGCAGGCGGTACAGGATAAACTAAGTCACGCGCTACGCGAAGTATTCGAAATGCAGCGAGCGGTGGCGAAGACGTGAGGTGCGCTAGGTTACGCGCGAATCATTTAGTGACGCCCACACCGTTGAGCCCCAGCGAGCCGAGTGCGAAGGCAAATCGATAAGCGGTCTCGCGCAACGCATCGTAACGGCCGCTTGCGCCACCGTGACCCGCGGCAAGATTCGTGTGCAATAGTAACGCATTATTGCCGGTGTTTAGTTCGCGAATTTTGGCGACGAGTTTTGCGCCTTCCCAGTACGGCACTTGCGAGTCGTTGAGGGAGACGTTCATCAAAATATGTGGATGGGCAACGGCGCGAACATTGTCGTAGGGGGAATAGGCGCGCATCCAGGCATATTCGGCCGCAATGGTAGGATTACCCCATTCGATGTATTCGCTGGTCGTAAGTGGTAAGGATGCATCGAGCATGGTGTTGAGTACGTCGACGAACGGCACATCGTAGATCGCAGCATGAAACAGTTCGGGGCGGAGATTGACGACGGCCCCCATCAGTAACCCGCCCGCGCTGCCACCGTTGATGACAAGTTGATTTGAGCCTGTAAATTTTTTCGCAATGAGGTGTTCGGCACATGCGATAAAATCGGTGAAAGTTGTCATCTTGTGCGCCATGCGTCCGGCCTCGCGCCAAGGTTCGCCGAATTCACCGCCGCCGCGGATGTGCGCAATGGCGAAAATGACGCCGCGATCCAACAAGCTCAGCCGTGAGGTATTAAAAGATATAGGCATGCTAATGCCGTAGCTTCCGTAGGCGTACAGAAAGAGCGGTTGCGCGCCGGGACGGCGTAGGTCTTTGCGGTAAACGATGCTCATAGGCACTCGCGTGCCGTCTGCGGCGAGAGCCCAAATGCGTTCACTCGCATAGCGGGATGCATCATAACCGCTAGGGATTTCTTGTTGTTTTAAGACGGTGCGCGCTTTCGTGGTCAGATCATAGCTGATGATGGAGCGCGGCGTAACGAGTGATTGATACGTAAATCTAATTTCCGAGGGAGCGGGCTCGGGGTTGCTCTCCAGCGATATCTCGTAGACGGGCTCGGGTGTGATGATGCGGTGGCTTGAGTGGTCGCGATCCGCGATGATGCGGAGGTGTGGCAGTCCATCTTCGCGTTCGCTTAAAACCGTGTGCGTTGCAAACAGGTCAAAGTCGTCGATTTTCACGGCGGCCTGGTGCGGTACGTATTCTACCCAATTTTTGGGCTCGGGCGTGGTTATTGGGGCTGTGACGATACGAAAATTTTGTGCGTGATCGTTGGTGCGAAAATAGAAAAGTCCGTCGCGATAATCGGCACGCGTTTCGATGTCGGTCCGACGAGACGCGATAATGCGCCAGTCCGTTTTGGGTGTTGCAGCTGGTAACGCTCGAATTTCCGTCGTCGTCTTACTTTCGCTCGTTACGAATAGCCAAGCACCGTCACGTGAGCGGCTAAGCCCGAGGTCAAAAAGTTCATCTTTCTCCTCGTAGAGCCAGCTGATTAATCCTGAATTTAGATCAAGTCGACCAAGCCGGTAGGAGCGTTTAGAGACTGCGTCTTCTTGTGTAAAAAAGAGGACTTGATCGTTTCCGGCCCATTCGAGCGAGGTGACGCGTTCGACGCCGAGTGCGCGGGTCTCGCCAGTTTGGAAGTTTTTAAGATAGAGCGAATATTGGCGGTATCCGGTGGAATCGGTAGTGTAGGCGAGAAGGTTGGAGTCATCGCTTATTTTGTAGGCCCCGATAGCCATGTAGGAGTGACCGAAAGCCAGACCGTTTACGTCGAGCGTGATTTGCTCGGGAGCATCGAGAGTGCCGGCTCGGCGTCCATAAACAGAGTACTGTTTACCTTGTTCGGTGCGGGTGTAGTACCAGTAACCTCGGCGTAAAACGGGCGGAGCAGAGTCAGTCTCCTTAATCCGTCCTATCATCTCTGCATAGAGTTTATCCTGAAGGGGTTTAGTTGGTGCCATCACGGCATCGGTGTAACTGTTTTCAGCTTGGAGGTGTTTGAGCACCACGGGATTTTCTTTTTCGCGAAGCCAAAAGTAGTTATCGATGCGGCGATCTCCGTGTACCGTGACGTCTTTAGCTTTTTTTTCAGCAATGGGCGGTTGAGCGGAGTTGAGTGCGAATTGGGCCAGAGTGGGTAGGTCGGTCATGCTGAGGATTGGAAGTCGAAGGAGGCTGCGGTGAAGTCTCCTCGTGTGAGATTGTGGAGCGCATCAATGCGGTGCAAGGCGTAGTCGGCCGGACTACGGACTGTCTGAGCTTGGAGCCGTGCAAAGAGTGGTGTGCCGCTTGCACTTGGAGCCATTCTCGGGCGCTGTGGTAGTGCTGTCCTGATCGTGGTCCTTTTTTATCCCTTTCAATTTTCTATGAATATACCCCGACGGTTTCTTTTACTTGCATGGATTTCACTCGTCGCGGAATTGAACGCGGCTGATCTGTCGGTGCAGTGGCTTGAGCGCACGCCTCCTGCTGTTAATGTAGGTGTGAGTTTTGGGGTGCCTTTTAAACAAGGGGAGTGGCAACGCACCGACGTGTTGTCGGCACAGGCGAGCTTAGGTCAACAAGTGCCTACTCAAACCTGGCCTCTGGCGGTTTGGCCGGATGGCTCGATTAAATGGCTCGGGGTGGCAGTGAGTGGTGGGCCTGCGCTAGGTGGGCCACTGCGTTTGGGAAAAGGCGTTGGCGCTGTTCCGGCTGTGGCGTTAACTGCGACTCAAGACGAGAACGGTGTGAGTGTGGATACGGGCGTAATTCAGTGTCGTCTGGCTGCTCGTGGCGCGGTGTTTATTGAATCATTAAAAATTGGGGGTCGGGAAGTAGCCTCTGGAGGACGATTGGTTGCACTCACGGAAGATCGTACCGGCTATTCGAGTTCGGGCCTGGTGAGAGAGAATTATTTTGAGAGCGAAATTTCTAAGTTAACACTCGAACAAACAGGCCCGGTGCGTGCGGTGGTTAAGATTGAGGGCCTGCACCGTGCGTTGCGGGGTGGTCGCGGTTGGCTGCCGTTTACCGTTCGGGTTTATTTCTCAGCAGGAGTCGAAGCAGTGAAGATGGTGCATACGTTCATTTTTGATGGAGATCAGGAGAAGGATTTTATCCGTGGACTAGGAGTTCGTTTTACGGTGCCCTTGCGTGAAGAAACACATAATCGTCACGTGCGTTTTTCCGGTGAAGGCAGGGGCCTTTGGTCGGAGCCAGTGCAACCTGCGGTGGGGCGTCAGGGTCGATTTGCTGCGAAATCTGATGGTTCCGATATTTATCCCGATCAACTCGCGGGAAAACGTGTCCCGAACCGCGATCAATTGAATGCACGGGGCACAAATCTACTCGAGCAATGGGCGGTGTGGGATTCCTTCCGACTCGTGCAACCTAATGCAGATGGTTTTACCGTAGAAAAACGTACAAATTCGGCGAGTGCTTGGATTACTGCGGGCGCTGGAAAGCGGGCTTCAGGGTTGGTTTTTGTGGGTGATGTGAGCGGTGGATTAGCCGTAAGTTTGAAAAACTTTTGGCAGTCGTATCCTGCAGCGCTCGAAGTTCAGCACGCATCAACTTCAGGTGCAGAATTGACCGTTTGGCTGTGGACGCCGGCTGCGCCAAGTATGGACTTACGGCACTACGATATCAAAGCACACGGACTTGAGGCGGTTTATGAGGACGTGCAACCTGGGTTTAGCACGGCGACAGGAGTCGCGCGTACAAGCGAACTTACACTCTTTCCTAGTGCCGCCGTTCCGACTAAAACAGAGACTCTCGCGCAGGCTGAGGTCGGACTCGCGCCTCCGGTGTTAGTGTGTCCACCTGAAGTTTTACATCAAGCGCGCGCCTTCGGGTTGTGGAGTCTGCCCGATCGTTCGACCCCGTTTAAGAAGTCCATCGAAGACGGCCTCGACGAGACTTTGGCTTTTTATCAGAAGGCCGTGGAGCAACATCGTTGGTATGGCTTCTGGGATTTCGGTGATTTCATGCATAGCTATGATGCGGATCGTCATGTGTGGCGCTACGACCTGGGCGGGATGGCTTGGGATAATTCAGAATTGGGTACGGACATGTGGCTGTGGTATTCATTTTTGCGCTCGGGCCGTGCGGATATATTTCGACTCGCGGAAGCTATGACGCGCCATACCGGTGAAGTGGATTGCTACCATCTCGGCCGTTTCGCCGGACTCGGCTCTCGCCACAATGTTCGCCACTGGGGTTGCGGTGCTAAAGAAGCGCGGATCAGCCAAGCTGCATACCGTCGTTTTTATTATTACCTAACGACGGATGAACGTGTGGGTGATCTCATGCGAGAAATGACCATGGCCGACTACGCGGCAACGGAGTTTGATCCGATGCGGTTGGCGCAACCAGCGACCGAAGCGGAGAAAAAAATTGCGCCGGGTCGCGTAAGACTTGGCCCAGATTGGCTGGCTTTCGTTGGTAATTGGATGACGGAGTGGGAACGCACAGGCGACACGAAGTGGCGTGATAAAATTCTTGCTGGCGTCGACAGCCTAAGCGTCATGCCGCTCGGCATGAAGAACGGCAAAAATCTAGTTTTTGGCTATGATCCCAAAAGCAGTCAGCTATTCCCGCTTTCGGACGTGGCGGGAGATTACAATCTCGCCACCATCATGGGTGGCGGTGAAGTGGCGATCGAACTAGGCGAGATGCTTACTGATCCGCGCTGGGACAAGCTCTGGCTGCAATTTTGTCGACTCACTACGGCTCCAGCTGAGGTCATTCGCCAAGACATGATCAGTGGCAACGAAGGCGATGTGGATGCGCGCTACGCACGTCCCGACCGGTTGGCGGCTTACGTTTATTACAAAACCAAAAATCCTGCTTTCGCGAAGCGGGCCCTAGGCGGCGGCGGTTTTGGTGGTGGCTTTCGAGCGAGCGGAGCGCCGATGAGTCGGATTGTTGGTCCCGAAGTTCTAAATCCCCTCGATGAATCTCCGCGGGTTAGTACCAACAGTGCGGCGCAGGCTGGATTGCTCGCGATTGAAATTTTAGAGCTTTGCGCCGATCAATTGCCCACCGAAGCGCCAGTTGCGCGACGTGATGAGACAGAATCGGCGGCTGGATTGCGAACACGACGCGTACCGCGGTTGCCTTAAGCGACCACACGACGACCGAGGATAATCAGATCGCGTTCTACTCCATCTAGCACAGCGACGCGGGGTAAATGCGCCCACTGGGTAAACCCATGTCGTTTAAACAGACGTAGGCTCGGTTCGTTGTGACCAAAAATGTAACCAGTTAGGGAGTGTACCCCGAGGGCTGGAGCGCGAGTGATGAGTTCATTTAGAAGCCATCCGCCGATGCCAAGGCCGCGATAGGATTCAGCCAAATAGAGCGCGACCATGACAGTGCCATCGTACGCTGCGCGCAGATAAAAAGAATCAAAACTGGCCCAGCCGCATACAGTGTCGTTGGTCTTGGGATCAACGAGGACCCATAGTGGCCGAGTCGCCGTCTGGTGAGAATCAAACCAGGCGCGGCGACTCTCGACCGTCACGGATTCAAGATCGGCAGTAACCCTTCGGCCTGGGATGATACTGTTGTAAATTTTGACGATGGCGGGTAGGTCATGTTCTGTCGCCAAGCGGAGATGAAGCGGTGAGTGATTCATTTTTTTATGAATCGCAGAAGCCAAGCAAGTAACAGGGCTCCAGCGGTCGCAAATAGGAATTGGGCGAGAAGGCCATTGGCTGAAATCCCAAGTGCATTGAACGAAAAACCACCGATAAAGGCGCCGATTACACCGACAATGATATTACCCAAGGCGCCGAATCCACGGCCCTTTATAATGATGCCACTCAGCCAACCGGCTAGGGCACCAATTAACAGAAACGTAATGAAACCGCCGAGCGACATGCGTGGGGCGGAACGTTACGGCTTATTTGGCTGGAGTGGTGGCCTTCGGGAATTGGAGGCGCACGATTACTTCGTTGAGACGTTGACGCAAAATTTCATCTTCCTCAGCAGTTGTTTTTTTGTACGTCGTACGCTCGAGGACCCGCTCGGTTAGCTCGATACTGATAACAAAAATATGTCCATTTTTGACGAAGAGTTGATTACCGCGTTTCGCCACGGGGATAGGGCCACCGGCGATCATGGGAATCTTGTCCATGAACATAGAGCCGCCGGGTAGCAAAATGTAGGTGACTAGGGAACCGTCGACTGCACCAGGTACAAATTTAGCGCTTTCGATGGTTGTTTCAGGAAAAGTCTGACGGAAATCGCCGAGCACATAATTACTGAAAAAATAAACGAGGTAATCTTTTAGGCCGCGGGTAGACATTTCCCAGCGCTGAGTGGCATCTTGTGGAAACGCGGCAATACTGATGTGTGAGTTGAAATCGTCCTGAAATGTGACGACGTTTTCTGTGTCCGTTATGCTGCCACCTAGTTCCGGAAGGACTGGGATGGAGACTTTGAAGGCACCGGTGGGGGAAATGTAAGTGCGGCCGTCGACGCGTCCGAGGAGCGGCATGGGATCAGCTGCGGGTTCGCCTTGGGCGCGGAGGGAAACGCTGCCGATAACGGCGAGAAGTGCGGTAAGGAGGACGCGGGAGAGGCAAAGCATGGGATTAGGATTAAAGTGATGAGGATGAGGCGCGAACCTTTCAAGCAACACTTGTAGGCGGAACTACTAGGTGTTGCCAAATTGAGACCGGAATATCCTCAGGTCGGCTGAGAGCTGAGAGCTCGGCGGCTGAGAGTTGTTCCAACCATGCGGCAGCGACTGATGGGGGCACAAGGTGCTTCAGTAGGGAACCAATCTGTTTGCGGCGTTGTTGAAAGCAGCCACGAATGACAGATTTTGTTGATCGGTCGAAAATGAATGGCGTAGGCCTGCGTACAAGGTTAAGTAGATAGGACTCGACGTCGGGGCGCGGGTGAAAACAGGCGGCAGGCACTTTGTGGCCTGGCGCGATGGCGTAAGCGGCTTGGAGGAAAATCGAGATCGCGCCGAACGATTTGCTGCCGGGGGTAGCGGAATAACGCTGGGCGGCTTCCTGCTGCAGCATGAGAACAAGCGTACTAGGCAAAGAGCCTGTGAGGATACCATCGAGCCAGGGCGTGGCTATGGCGTAGGGGAGATTGGCGACGATTTTGAAATTAGCGTCAGAAACTGAAGGGGTGTAACCGGCAAGGGGGTATTCTACGGCGTCGCCGTAAAGTAAATGCAGGCGATCCGGAAACCGGGGGAGCAGCGTGGCCGTGAGGTGCGCGAAAAGACGTTCGTCACGTTCGATCGCATAGACTGTAGCACCTGCGACGAGCAGCGCTTCGGTGAGGGTTCCTAGGCCGGGCCCGATCTCAATCACGGTGTCGCCGGGAGCGACGCCGGCGAGAGCGAGGGATTTATGGACGATGTTACCGTCGACCAGAAAATTTTGACCGAGGGCCCGTTTCGGGTGATGACCCAAGGTAATTAGCAAATCGCGCGTAGCTGTGGGAGAAAGCGGCATGAATTAATCGGTGGTATCGTCCTCAAGGTGAAATTTGTGGAGGTAGCGATGAATCAAAGGTGCTAACATGATGCCTGCGGTGCTGATTAGGGCGATCCCACAATAAATGGCATATAAACCAGCGAACAATTTGACTCCATCTGAGTGGAGCTGGGAGAGCGGTCCCATGCCGGAAAGAATCATCGCAGCATCCAGAAACGCATCAATCCAAGCCAAGCCACCGAGCCAGTGATACCCAGCCATTCCGATCAGCAGCGAAAGCGTGATTAGGGAAAAACCTACCGCGAGGCTGCGGCAGAGACGCCGAATAAATTCGCGTCGAGGGAGCAAGCCTGCGGCGGTCAATCGGGTCATTTTGGGCATAACACAGAAGCTCGCTCTTATCCGACGGCGCGAAATGACTTAATCAAAGCGGTAGGATCTACCGTTTTCATGAGCGCTTCACCGACCAGTAGGGCATGGGCCCCGCAAGCGCGGGCTCGAGCCGCATCGGCGGCGGTGTGGATACCGCTCTCACTGACGGCGGTAATATGTTTGGGGAAAAGCGGGATGAGGCGCTCGCTGAGACCAAGGTCAGTTTTGAAAATGGCGAGGTCTCGATTATTAACACCGATGATCTTCGCGCTGTGGGCGAGTGCGCGAGTAAGTTCGTTTTCGTTATGAATCTCAAAAAGTGAGTCCAGTCCTGCGGCTTGAGCGGCGGCATGGAGAGCAGCGATTTCGTCATCGTTGAGCGCCCGCACAATTATGAGAATGGCGCTGGCGCCGGCTTGGCGGGCTTGCAGGACCTGAATCGGATGCACGAAAAAGTCTTTCCTAATGCAGGGCAGCGCGGGCGGGGATTGGCGGAAGTGCGTGGTGACGGCGACGAGGTCGTCAAGAGTGCCGCCAAAATATTTTACGTCGGTGAGTACGGATAAGGCGCTGGCGGTGGCCTCGCGGTATTTGGTCGCTTGCTCAGGTGCAGCGATGCCCGTGGCAATGGCACCAGCGGAGGGCGAGCGGCGCTTAATTTCCGCAATGACGGCGAGTTGCCCATCGGGCCGGCGGAGTGCGGCGGCAAAAGAGGGCACCGCGGGCAAGGTGGCGTGTAGCGCCCGCAACTCTTCTAGAGGCACAGGGCGCACCAAACTTGCGATTTCCTGGCGCTTCCAGGCCATGATTTCAGTGAGCTTATCGGACATCGAACTGTGAAGAAACACACGGAACAGACGGAAGACAAAGCGGAAAAATATCCGTGTGTTCGTCGCGGGCAGTTGCCTAACTGAAGTAACAATGGACGCGATGGACGAATTAAAGGCTACTATTGCAAGGCTTCGGGCACCCGACGGTTGCCCGTGGGACCAAGAGCAAACACATACCTCGCTGGTTCGTTGCCTGATTGATGAAGTGAGCGAGTTGATCGACACGATTGATCGCGGCGATTTGCCGCATATGCGCGAAGAGCTTGGCGATGTGTTGATCCAAGTCGTTTTTCATGCTCAGTTGGCTGCGGAAGAAGGCGCGTTTACGATCGAAGATGTCGCGCGTGAGGTGAACGAGAAACTCGTGCGCCGCCATCCGCATGTATTTGGCTCGGGTAAGCTCGGTACTTCGGAGCAAGTCCTTGTACAATGGGAACAGATCAAAGCGCAGGAGAAAAAAAACGGGCCTATTGCATCTGGAGTTTTTAAAGATCTGCCGGCGCGGTTACCGGCCTTGATGTTTGCCGAGGCGGTCTGGAAGCAGATTGAAAAAAAATCATTGCCCGTGGCCAGCGTGGTGGACGTCGCGCAGGTGCGAGCGCTCGGCGCTAAATTAACTGAAGCTGAGCTGGGTAAAATGTTGTTTGAAGTGGCGGCTGCGGCGCGCAGCAACGGGCTCGACCCCGAAGGCGCGCTACGGTTGCACGCGACTAAAGTAATGCGCGATGTCGAAGCCCAAATCCCCCGCGCTTAAACTGCCACCGCCCTATACCGTGGCGGAGTGGTGGACGCCCTTTGCGGAGCACTTGGCCCTCGAGCGCCGTTGCTCGGCCTACACTGTACGCAACTATCGACAGGCGTTTGATGATTTCTGGCGCTGGGCACAAACGGCGGGGGTTTGGGCGCGAGGCATCGACGCGCTCGAATCGCGAGAAGTACGCGATTTTGTGATCGAGGCGCGCAGCCGTTTTGACCGTCGGACGCTGCATAACCATGTCTCCGGCTTGCGGACGTGGGCCAAGTTTTGGCAACGCCGAGGGGTGCTGAAACGTAATCCCTTTGTCGGCGTACCCTTGCCGAAACTTGAGAAACGATTGCCGCAATTTCTGACAGAAGAGCAAATGAAGCGTTTGCTTTTGGGGCCGCAGCGCTTGATCGAAAATGAAAGTGCATCACCTCAGATCGCATGGCGAGATCGGCTCGCGATGGAGTTGCTGTATGGTGGCGGTTTGCGTGTGAGTGAAGTCGCGGGATTGAATTTTGGCGCCGTAGATTTCTCAAGCGGAGTTGCTCGGGTCGTCGGCAAGGGACGCAAGGAGAGATTATGTCCGCTGGGACGTGTGGCCATCGCTGTGTTGACCAAGGTGAGAAACGAAGTTGCGCGTAAGGTTGGGTCGGATGATCCCGTGGTGTCGAATCCCGATGGCACGCGGATGAGCGTGCGGGCGATTCAGTTGATGTTGAAACGGTATTTATCCTTGGCCGAATTACCGCTGGAGCTCACTCCGCATAAGCTGCGGCATTCGTACGCTACGCATTTGTTGAATGCGGGTGCAGATTTAAGGCTGGTGCAGGAACTATTGGGTCACGCGCAACTGACGACGACGCAGGTTTACACACATGTGAGTGTGGCTCGGTTGCAGGAGATTTACGCCAAGGCTCACCCGCGAGCATGAGGTTTTAATTGCGCTCGTTTAAAGCGTGATACGGCGCGTGGTAGCGTTACCCGCGGAGTCGTAAAGAGTAACCTCCGCGGCCGTGGCACTAGCGGTGCGGGCGAGTGAGATTTCTATGGTAAACGTTTCATCTCGAGCGTCGCGGATGCCGTCGGCGGGCTGTTCAACGGTTTCATGGGTTCCGTTGTTGAGGATGATTTCCGCACCTTCGAGCAGGGAGAGCGTATCGCGGCCGTGAATCGTGAATTTCAGGCCTGTCGTCGTGCGGGTTGCCGTTGCCTCGAGAATGATGGGCGGGGAGTGATCGACGAGGAGTTGATCGGTTTCGAAAGTTAGACTCAAGCGTTCGGCGCTCGCGCGCGGTGCGGTTTCGGTGGCGATCAGTCGGCTGAAATATATGCCGTCCGGCAGTCGGGCAGTGTCAAAAACGATGTAGGGCTCGTGGCTGGACACAGCAAGATCGGTCCAAGTGGATTCATTTTCATGACGAATTGAGAACGTTGCGGTTAGGTTGTCGCCATCGGGATCGGCGAGCGTCCAGAGCGCGATTTGGCTGCCAGGCGAGGGCACAATTTGGCTGGCGAGGAAGGCGGCCTTGCTGCGCTTGGCGGCGCCTGAGTCGTCGTCTTTCCCACTGGAGTTTAAAATTTGGCTTATAGAGGTGGTTAGACTCGGAGTGGATTCGGACCCGGGAATAAGGGCGAAGTTGGGTGTAAGAAATCGAAATTCTTGGAGCGTGGGACGGCGGTTCTGTGGTAGTATGAAGAGTGTAGGTTTTCCAATTTCGAGTGCGTTCGCGTTGGCGGATAATTTGAGACGGAGTTTGGCGTAGCGGCCGCGTAAGGTCGCGCCGCGCCAGGCAGGGTCAGCAGCGTCAGGAGCGTTGAGCGCTACCCAGTCTGTCCATCCTTCGATCTCGTCACTGCCAAAACTGGTTTTGATTTCGAGGCTGAGTTGTTCGCGCGTGAGGTTGCGCAGGTGATCGAAGCGGAGAGCGCCGAGTAGCGCAGGTGCACCGAGGTCGAGGCGGCGAGTCTCGGCGGAGCGTTCGCTGCTAGCGTTAAAATCGAGGACGGCTAGGCCTGGGGCATTGTTGCGCAGAAGTAGGAAGCGGCCAGGTGCGCCCGGGATCGGAGCGAGGGCGTTGAGTTGGCTCGAGGTGCTGCCGGCAAAGGTGAGGGGGAGGCGATTTTTTAAATCGTAGCCTAGGAGTTCGCCAAGTTCGCCGCCAGCAATCAGCAGCGTATCGCCGGTGCGCGCGAGTTGGTAAAAAGCGAGATTGCTTCGGGTGACGAGATTCTCGGGGAAACCCTGGTCAGGAATAAAAACAAGAGTGCTGCGACCGGAAAATTTTTCGACAGGCGGAGTAAATGCAACTGGCGGTGGGGTGACTGCGGTGTCGGTTTTTTCTTTAGGTTTGGTCGGCGCAAGGTTGATGCGGGCATCGCCGCCGGTAGAGGCGAAGACGAGCGTCGCGTAAAGGTCGCCGTTGGCTTGAGGTAGTAGGTCGGTGACTTCGGCGTCGCGGTTTTCTTGGAGGAGCAGTGGGCTCGCCTGTGGGACTGGGGCCGAGGTGATGGGGGCGGGGAAAACGTAGAGGTTGCCTTTAGGCGAGGAGCCGACGGCGATGCGGCCATCAGTAAAGCGGGCAAGTCGGCGGATGTTGCGATCGCGAATTTCGCCGAAGAGAGTTAATCCTTTGGCGGTGAGTTGCGCAGCATCAGTGACCTTATCGGGTATGATTCCGGCGGTGGCAAACGTGGTGGGGTTAAGCCGATAAATGCGAGCGGGATTACCGGTGGCGACGAGGACGAACTCGGCGTCTGTGGGCGTGGTCGGAACGACGAGGAGGTCGAAGATTGAGTCGACCGGGAGGCTGAGGCGGGCATGGATTTTTCCGTCGCGCACGAGCACCAGTCCGCCATGCGGCGAAGTGCCAGCGAGAAGGTCGCCGTTGGCAAGACGACGCAGTGCGAAGAGGTGAGGTTCGCCGATTTTGAGCAGTTCGCGCGAACTGACGGTGAGATGCTCGAGATCGAGAGTGGCTTCAATGATACCGCCGTCTGGGCCAGTGCCGATCAACCATTGGGTTTCGGATATGGGCGTGAAACACCAGAGAAGATCGGCAGGGACGGGGCCCTTGAGCTCAGTTAAGACAGGGCCGGCGACGAGACGTCCATCCGAGCGAGTGGCTAGGCCGCGGAGGTTGCGGCTGGGAAGGTCGCGGAAAAAATCGAGATCGAATTTTTTGGACAGGGGTTCGGCGTGGGCCGAAGTGAAGCTCGACGCGTTGAAGGCGGTGAGCGCTAATGCGATAACAACAAGTCGGAGTGTGAAGTGTAACATCAGCGTTGGCGTGAAGATTTAGAGAAGGGTGGATTAATAAAACCGAGTGACTCAGTCTACTACGCGCAGCGGGCGGCGGATCATAACGCCGGTGAGTTTACCGGAAAGCACGTGACGTTCGAATAGTGGTAGGAAGGCGTCGCGTTTTTGGAAACGGGCTTCATCGGCGGCGCGCGCGATGCGTTCGATCGAGCCGGGAATTTCCGGAGTCGAATTAGTTTCGTCGCTAAACAGCGTAGACTTTTCTACGATCGCTACACACAGGCCATCACGCGGACGGTCATCGCGCATAGCGAAGAGATAGGAGTCGAAACTGCGCAAAGTGGCCGTAGCAATTACGGCAGGGCGACCGGTGAGTTCGTCGAGTGCGGGTCCGGGGGCGAGTATGATTTCCAAAGTTTTTCCAGTCCAACCGGGATCGATGGGTAGCGTGATAATTTCACGGTGGGCTTCGCCTTGAAAATCCCGCCAAGCGAGTGTGGCGGTGAGCGTCTCGCCGGCACGCACGGTAGCGCGGGAGAGCTGGAAGAGATCGACAGTAATAGCGGGATTGGTGGTGAGGGCTTCGACCGTGAAATGGATCGAGCTGGGGAAGATTTTCTCGTAGGGATTTTGCAGGTCTTGGGCGAGGCTGCGGACAAATTGGTTGAGACCTTGGGCGAAGGCTTGGGGGCCGGCATGGAGCGAGCGGGTCGTCAGTGTTTGGGTCGGGGAAAAAGAGATATTGCTGGTGATGCGAAAACCGTGGGCGAGCGCGCCGTCGTTGGAGCCGACAATGGCTTGCGTCAGGCCGGCCGCGATTAAGGCCGGCGTGAGCTGGGTGTGGCGCGCGACTTGAAAGCGCAGTGTGCGGGCCGTGGGGCTTATCGTTGAGACCTCAACTTGCACGGCGGTCATCGCAGGCCCGGGACCCAGCGTGCCGGAGACGGCGGAGAGTCGATCTTGGGTGATCATACCGACGATAGCACCGGTGTTGGCGATTTTAACGGAGGTAAGATTCGACGGCAGGATCGTGACGATCTCTGCGGCGCACAGCGGAAGTTCGACATCGCCGAGGGCAAGCATCGGATGGCCGAAGGCGGTGATGCGTTGCCCGTCTACGCTAGATACGGTACCCGTGCCCGCAATCGTGATGTCCCCGGTCGCCAATGCGACGGCGATGGCTGAACCTGCACGCAACGGTGCGGGCGGAGTGCTCGTGCTGGCAGCGGAGGCCGAGGCGAGAGAGCTGCCGCCGAGCGCAGTGGCGTTAAGACCAAAGGCGGCGAAATGGGGTGCGATCAGATCGACCACTTGCGGCGACAGTCCACTTAGCGTGAAGGCCGGTTGGAGCGGCGTGTAAGTCGAGGCAAACGATCTATCGGATGAAGTTGGATTAAAAGAAGCGAGCGGTGTGACGCGAATTTTAACCGGCGTGAGATCGGGTTTGTCGCGGACTTCGGCCAGGTCGGCGGCGGGGGTGAAGCCGGCGTAGCGGACGGTTTCGAAGCGTTGAATTTGGTAGCTAAGCGCTCCAGCGAGTTTGCCGTCGATATAAAGTGGACTGCCGCTCATGCCGGCGACGGCGCCCATATTTTGGACGCGTGGATCGGTGAGTTGGCAAAGAATGAGGGATTTACCGGGACCGAGTGCGTTGCGCACCACGCCCGTCACTTCAACCTCAAAGGGTTCAGGCTCGGTGCCTCGGAAGACGGTCCAGACCTGGCCACGTTGGCCGGGACGGAGTTCGTCGATTGACAGGGTTGAGATAGAGGGCGAAGCCGCAAAAATCGGGACGATAAGAAACGCGAAAAAAAAGAGTAAAAGTCCGTGGCGCAGAACGAGACGCGGGAGATGAGAAAACATGTTAGAGGCTACGAAGGGCCGTGCTGATCACTTCGCAGGCGCGGTCAATAGCGTCACCTTCATGGGCTGTGCTAAGAAAATAGGCTTCGTAGGCGCTGGGCGGCAGATAAACCCCGCCATCGAGACAGGCGCGGAAGAACCGACCAAAGAGCGCAGTGTCCGAGGTAAGCGCGCTGTCGTAATCGCGAATCGGTGTCGCGGTAAAGAACACGCTGAACATGGAGCCGCGTTGTGGAACTTGGACTGGAATACCTTTGGCATTTGCGGCGGCGAGCACGGCGTCGCGGACTTGGCGGCCTAGAGCATCGAGGCGCGCGTACGGGTTGAGCTCCTCGAGGAGGCGTAAGCTGGCGATACCGGCGGAGAGGGCGAGGGGGTTGCCGGAAAGGGTACCGGCTTGATACACGGGGCCGAGTGGCGCGAGGTGATCCATGAATTCGGCGCGTCCGCCAAATGCGCCCACGGGCAGACCGCCGCCGATGATTTTTCCGAGGGTAGTGAGGTCGGGCGTGATACCTTCGAGTTGTTGCACGCCGCCGAGAGCAAGGCGGAATCCCGTCATGACTTCGTCAAAGATGAGTAGCGCGCCGTGCTGGGTGCAGAGTTGGCGGACGGCGGCGAGGTAGCCGGGGTCGGCGGGGATGAAGCCGACATTGCCTATATTGGGTTCGAGAATGACGCCGGCGATTTGATCGGGATGGGCGGCAAACGCGGCAGACAAGGCGGCGGCATTATTAAAAGGAAGGACGAGGGTCTCGCGGGCGAAACTGGCGGGAATGCCGGCGCTATCAGGGTGACCGTGCGTTAAGGCGCCGGAGCCAGCTTTGATGAGCAACGAATCGGAATGGCCGTGGTAGCAGCCGGAAAACTTGATGATTTTATCGCGCCGCGTGAATCCACGCGCGAGCCGTACAGCGGACATCGTGGCCTCGGTGCCGCTGCTAGTCATGCGAACTTTTTGAATGGACGGAACGAGCCGGGTGATGAGCTCGGCCATTTCGACTTCGTAGGGATTTGGCGTGCCAAAGGAGGTGCCGCTCTCAAGCGCAGTGGCGATGGCGGCTTTAATGCGCGGGTGGTTGTGGCCGTGGATCGCGGGCCCCCACGTGCAGACGAAATCAATCAGTTCGCGGTCGTCGGCGGTGATGAGCGTCGCGCCATGGGCGGCCTTTACGTAAAATGGCGAACCTCCGACCGAGCGGAAGGCGCGGACTGGGGAGTTGACGCCACCGGGGATGAGTTGGAGCGCGCGGGCGAAAAGTTGATCTGAAGTTTGGGAAGACATGACGAGGCGCGAGCAGCAGGTTAAGTTTAGCTCACGTATTTTTGAACAATGGGGATACGACGGCCGACGCCGAAGGCGAGCGGTGTGATTTTAAGACCAGGAGCAGACTGCTTACGCTTGTACTCGTTGAGATCGACTTTGCGGGCGATGTCGTTGACCACAGATTCGGTAAACCCTTGAGCGATTAGATCACGGCGGGACAGGCCTTCTTCAACGTACCCGCGCAAAATGGCGTCGAGTTGTTCATATGGTGGGAGGCTGTCTTGATCGACTTGGCCGGGGCGAAGTTCGGCCGAGGGTGGCTTCTCGATTGTATTGACGGGGATGATCTCACGGTCGCGATTGATCCAGCGCGAAAGGGCGTAGACCTGCATCTTAAACACATCGCTGATGACGGCGAGACCTCCGCACATGTCGCCGTAGAGCGTGCAGTACCCGACGGCCATTTCACTTTTGTTACCGGTGGTTAGAAGCAAGGCGCCAAATTTATTAGACAGCGCCATCATCAGGACGCCGCGGGTGCGAGCCTGGATGTTCTCCTCAGTCACGTCACGGGCGAGTCCCTTGAAGACCGGTTCCAAGGAGTGTTCGGTCGCGGCTACGGCGTCCGCGATCGCGATGGTCTCGAAGCGAATGCCCAGGTTTGTGGCAAGGATGCGGGCGTCGTCGCGGGAGTGTTGCGAAGAAATAGAAGAGGGGAGCGAAACACCAATGACATTTTGCGGGCCGAAAGCTTCTGCGGCGATCACGGCGACGAGCGCGGAATCGATACCGCCACTAAGCGCGATGAGAGTTTTTTTGAAACCGGATTTCTGCGCGTAGTCACGCAACCCCAACACTAGTGCCGCGTAAATGTCGGCGAGTTCGGATTGTTGAAACGTGGGCGCGCGCTCCGTACTAGTCCCGGTATCGACGACGCGGATATCTTCCGTGAACGCGGCAAGGCCCGCGGTAATGCTGCCATCGGATTGAGCAACGAGGCTACGGCCGTCGAAGATGAGTTCATCATTGCCGCCGACTGCGTTCACGTAGGCTACAGGGCAGCCGAGGGTGCGGGCTGAGTCGGTGACGATTTTTGTGCGAACATCGCCTTTGCCATGATGCCATGGGCTGGCGGAGAGATTGACCATGAGGTCGCACTTTAATGCGGCGAGTTGGGTAACGGGGTCGAGGCCGTGATAAAGGCGACGAGTGCTGACCATTGGGTGCGTCCAAATGTCCTCGCAAAGCGTAATGCCTATTTTTTTATCCTGATAGATAACGACGGTGGGCGCAGCGGCGGGTTCGAAGTAGCGGTCCTCGTCAAAGACGTCGTAGGTCGGCAACAGGCATTTATGCGCGGTGGTGATAATCTGGCCGCGGTGGCAAAATGCGGCGGAGTTGTAGAAGGCACGGCCGTTTCCAGAAGTATTGAGAGTGACGGTGCCAACGATCGCCGGCACCTCGCCGATGGCTGCTGCGATTTCAGCCATAGAATCCACGACGTCGGGCACGAAGCGCCGTTTCA
>CANHAH010000004.1 GCA_947458705.1 Opitutia bacterium
CACTAACTTGGCAAGGCCGAACCCCAGCGACTGCCACCGCCTAAACCCTTTATTCGCCTCGAAGAGCACCCGAGCATCGCGTGGGGACCAGAGGCAGAAAATTGGGCCGGTCACGTACCCCTACGTAACCGGCCCTTAGCTTTCTGTATAACCCCAGACAATGTCGCCGCTAGGCAGCGACTGGCGGAATCATTTTTCATAAACAAGTCCCGTCAACCCGCCCACGTTACGATTGCGCGAACTACGGAGCATATGGCTTGCTGATAACCACCCAAAAGGGGCTCTCGATGGCCCAAATCTCAAATTTCACGAAATGCCAATTTGCAGAAAATTTAGCTAATTCAGTCTGAGCTTTTACAGTCTCAATCACCCTTGATCTTAGCGCGCTAAAGCGGCGAAATGTCCGCACAAGACCCCTCCCATGAACCTCACTCACCTAAGCGATCTTCGCCGCACAGTTTTACTCGCCGCGAGCTTCAGTTTTTTAGCTGTCGCACTTTTAGCAGCCCCGAAAGCCCATCCCGTCACTACCGGTTGGACAGAAGTGTTTACCAACGATCTGTCGAACGCAGTGACCGCATCCGGCGACTGGAAGTTTGAAGACGGCGTTCTCGTAGCTAATAATAAGCAGACGCTCTGGACCAAAAAATCCTACGCTAATTTTATTTTGGATTTGGAATTCAAAGTCGCCAAAGAGTCCAACAGCGGCGTCTTCATCCATTCTAGCAACATCAAAGATGTTTTGGCTGCCCTCGAAATCCAAGTGCACGAAAATCAAGACGCTGCCCTCTATGGCATGGTCGGAGCGATTTACAACGCTCAGCCGCCCTCGAAAAATATGGCCAAACCGGTCGGTGAGTGGAACCACTACACCATCACCTGCCAAGACAGTCGCGTGGCGCTCATCTTCAACGGCGAAGAAGTCTTCAACGTGGATTTGAACACCTGGACCGAAGCACACAAAAATCCTGACGGCACCAAAAATAAATTCGCCAAAGCACTGAAGGATTACGGCCGCAACGGCCCCATCGGTCTCCAAGGCCTTCACGGCAAAGCGCAAGCCCCTGTGTGGTACCGCAACATCCGGATTAAAGAGTTACCGTGACTCCCGCGCGCGTTACGTTTTGTAAGTGCGATCAATACGCCTATTAGCATCTTTTTTAGACCCAAGATTAAGCAATGTGGGGCTATTTAAACTGCTCCACAAACTCCTATTCTTAGCCTCATTTTACCCTTATTACCTCAATGAAATACCCCTCCCTCGCCCTCGCCTTAGCGCTCACCTTCGGTTCCGCCTTTACGACGAATGCCGCTGAACTCCAACTCACGCCGCTCTTCAACGGCAAAGACCTCACCCATTTTAAAGCCGCGGAGTCCGCCGGATTTTGGCGGGCTGAAAACGGCATACTAATTGGCGAAAATAACGCCGAGAAAAAAGGTAATTACCTCTGGACAGAAAAATCTTACAGCGACTTTGTGATCGAATTCGACGTACGCTGGAAAACCACCACTGATCGCGGCGTCGACACGGGCCTAGAAATGCGCAGCCCGAAAATTCAACTCCAACTTGGCATCTCCGGCAGCTTGCGCGTGGACATGACGGGCTCGTTCTACACGGGCGGAAAACCCGCCTACCCCGAGGTCGGCCAAGCCAAAGACGCCAAGAAACTCATGAAGCCCGAGGGTGAATGGAACACCTTCCGCATTCAGGCTAAGGGCAACACCTTCACCTGCTGGATTAATGGCCAAAAGGCCTCCGAATATACCGACGCCAAATTCTCCGGCGCCGCTCCCCTCGGTTTCCAAATCCATCCCGGCGTAGTGATGAAGTGCGAATACCGCAACATCCGCCTCGCCGAATTTTGAACCGTGCCCGCTCGCAGGGATTTAGCGTATGAAAAATCCACTGAAATCCCTGCTTATGGCCCTCCTTCTACCGACGTTGGTCCCGGCCGCTGATTTTACCTTCGCCGAAGCCACCATTGAGGACCTGCAAAACCGCATGGCGGCTGGCCAGCTCACAGCCTACCAACTGACGGCCGCCTATCTCGAGCGTATTGCGCAGATCGACCGAGCTGGTCCCAAGCTCAACTCAGTCATCGAACTCAATCCCGATGCGCTCGCATTAGCCGATGCTCTCGATCTAGAGCGCAAGGCAGGAAAAATCCGAGGTCCGTTGCACGGTATTCCGATTCTGCTCAAGGACAACATCGACACCGCGGATCGCATGCAGACAACCGCCGGCTCACAGGCGCTGGTTGGGCAAAAAGTCCCGCGGGATGCCGGCGTCGCCGCCCGTCTGCGCGCCGCGGGTGCCGTCATTCTCGGTAAAACCAATTGCAGCGAGTGGGCTAACTACCGCGGCAATAATTCCAGCAGCGGCTGGAGCGGACGCGGCGGACAAACTCTAAACCCCTACGCGCTCGACCGCAGCCCCTCGGGCTCCAGCTCGGGTTCCGGCACCGCCGTCTCGGCTAACTTATGCGTCGTCGCCGTCGGCACTGAGACGAACGGCTCCATTGTCTCACCTGCCTCCGTCAGCGGCGTCGTCGGCGTCAAACCCACCGTCGGGCTCGTGAGTCGCGATGGTATCATTCCTATTTCGGCCTCCCAAGACACGGCGGGCCCGATGGCGCGCAACGTTCGTGATGCCGCCCTCGTGCTCGCCGCCCTGGCTGGTACCGACGCGCACGACCCGGCGACGCACGCGATTCCTGCAAGTCTGCTTCACGAGCTTACCACGTTAAAGCCTGGAGCGCTCAAAGGCGCCCGTCTCGGCATCGTGCGCAACATTGCCACCTTTCACGCCCGAATGGACCCGATTCTCGATGGTCTCGTCGCCACGCTGCGCGCTGCAGGAGCGGAAATAATCGATCCTGTCGCGATCTCCTCGCTGGCGAAATTGGGTCAGGCACCGAGCACCGTGCTATCCTACGAATTCAAAGACGGAATCAACCGCTACCTCGGCACGCCAGGGCGCGTAACGACGATGCACACCCTCGCCGAGCTCATTGCTTTTAACACTGCCCACGCTGAGTCGGAGCTGCGTTTTTTTGGCCAAGAACTCTTCACCGCTGCGCAAGCACGAGGCCCGCTCACCGATAAAATTTATCTAGATGCGCGCGCCGCCTGCCTCCAACTCACGCGAAACGAAGGAATCGATGCCGCACTCGCCACACATCGCCTCGACGCTCTGGTCTATTTTACCAAAGGCACGGCTACCCTCACCGATCATCTCAACGGTGAAGGTGGCAGCGGCGGCAGTTCCACTCTGGCAGCCGTCGCCGGTTATCCGAGTGTGACCGTGCCAGCGGCTCACGTGTTTGGCCTGCCGATCGGCTTGTCCTTCACTGGCCTGCCCTGGAGCGATGCTCAACTGCTCGCCCTCGCCGCCGACTTCGAGGCGCACACGAAAGCTCGAACTGAGCCGGTCTTCCGCCCAACGAGCGCGACCCCGTAAATGATCGATTTACTCTATTCGCGCCCGAAAAAACGGGAGGCCAAAGCCTCGTTTGACTGGCACTATTTGCTATCTAGGTTGAGGGCCGTAGGCCGCTGAGTGAGTTTACATCTATTTCTTGACCAATTATTTTATGTCCCAATCCAACACCACTCCCGACACCCGCAAAAAATGCGGCTGCGGTAACACTAAAGACGCCCAAGGCTATTGCGACGGCTCCCACGCGAAGCTCCCGCCCAAAGACACCCGCAAGAAATGCGGCTGCGGCAACACCAAGGATGCCCAAGGCTATTGCGACGGCTCGCACGCGAAAAAAGTCTGATTGATTCGCTTCGCAAAAATCTCCGCGCTGCACGAGTCGAGTCGTAGGCGCGGAAACCTAAAGGCTGACGGCAGTTTCAATCTGCGTCAAAATCCCAAGGTATTACTTAGGGTCTAAAGCTATGTATTTGTCGGCGACGAGGAACCCGACCTCATCCCGGCGACCCAAGCCAACATTCCTCTTAAGCTGATGCCTTCATCTTACCTCGGCCTCCCTGTACGCTTTCACCTTTATGTTTGGGGTGCTCTGCTTGTCCTCATCCTCGCTCTCATCGCCCTAAATCAAACCTACGCCGGCCGCGACATCTGGAATTCCATCACCGAGAGTAGCGACCTGCGCCGGAGTAACTACGCCGAGCGCATCTACCGCCAAAATTTCTTCCGTACCCGCGCCAATACTTGGTCCAACCTCGCGTATATCGCCCTCGGCTTTTACGCGTTCGCCTGGGCCGCGCAAGACAGCCGCCGTGCCTCCCCGACTCCTTCCACATCGCGGCCCGTTGCTCCCTCGTACGTAGTCGCGACACCCGCGCTCAGCGTCCTGTTTGGCCTAACCTGCTGTGGGCTTGGCCTCGGCAGCGGCTACTTTCACGCCACGCTTACCCGCTTCGGCCAACAACTTGACGTCGCCTCCATGTACGGGCCGCTGCTTGTGTTTCTCACCTTCAACCTCGGCCGCTGGTGGCCGCGCGTCATTTTTTCCCCCTTACGGCTAAACGCACCCTCGTGGCCCTTGCTCTGCACCTGGGTCGTTCTGACCAGCGCCTTACTTTTTTATTACAAATGGTCGATGTCGGCGACCAACGTTCTGAGCACACTCATTCTTTGCGTCGCGGCCTGCACCCTTGTAGATCGTTTCCGCCCGGCGCCCCGGCCGTTGCTACGCTGGCAGCTGTTTTCCATCATCGCGTTGATCGCCGCGGTTACCTGCCGACAACTCGACGTCGCCGGCCGCTTTTCTGGACCTGACGCTTGGCTGCAAGGCCATGCCCTCTGGCACCTGCTTACCGCCACGAGCATAGGTTGCACCTATTTTTATTACCGCAGTTCGACCAATTAGTTATTCAAAGATAAGCACCAAACTTAACACCTAGGGCTGTGATCCGACTAAGATAGACCGAAGCGTTCCGCGTACCGGAGGCGTTCCAATTTTAGTGCGCGGAATCTCGCTTAACGGTAGCGATATCGAGGCTAGGTTTACTAGAGGCCGACAGCCCTGATCATGTCGGATTTGAATCCGCTAAATTAAAACGACGGCAACTAAAGATTATCTCGATGTAGTGGACTTTGACGTCCGAGTTCACGGGTAGTTGTTAAGCGAAACGCATGATGGACACGACTCATTCAAGAATCGTGGGCGAACCCTTCCGCATAGGCCTGCTCCGTGCCGGCAATTTCCTCGTCTGTTAGTTCCGCAAACTGCTTGCGCTTGTTTTTAGTTAATTTCCCCCCACCCGCATCAAGCCACTTAATCAAGGAATTGAGCCGTTGATCGGGGAGATCGACCACGCCGCGAATTTCATCCCGCGCCCGGTCGTAGCGCCGCAGATAATCGAGTTCCTTCGGCAAGGCATCGATTGCGCGCGACATGACGCTCATTAGGTATTCGACCTGACGCGTCAGGTCAGGGAACCGCCACAAGGGCTCGACCTCAGCGGGATTGGTCAGCGTGACGGCGCCCGAGTCGTTGGTAATATAGACCGACTTGTCCATGGTCCGGAGCGAGAAATCCTCCAAAGCCTCGTCGTAGGCGTGCATGTTATCCAGGATAGCGGCCGAGATCGGCAAGGCCGCACCCATAGGGATCACACCGCGTCGGGCCAGCACGTCTTGAAAGAGGAAGCGGTGAAGCCGGCCGTTGCCATCATCAAAAGGATGGATGAAGACGAACTGGAACCCGGTGACGGCGGCCTGCACGACGGGGGAGACCGTTTCAAGGCGGCTTGCCGCTCCTGCGAGACCGGACATAAGTGAGGGGAGCAGGGATGGAGGAACGGTGATGTAATGGATCTGCTCCCTGACTCCGGGAAGGGTCGAGCCGACGTAGTTCTGGATTTGTCGGTAGGCCTTCTCTGCATAGCGCGGATCCACAATCGTGTTCTGCAAGGAAACCAGCCTTTCAAGGGTAAGGGCCTGCTCGATCGGAACCTTACCCGCGTCCCGCAGGACGGCGATGAAACGCTCCTCGCGGGCTCGTACCGGTTCCTCCCGCTCGATTAGAAATGAGGAGCGCGTTTCCTTAGCATACAGATAGGTCAGGGCCCGATAGAGAAGAGAGGACGGCGTATCCGCCAGCACCGCCGAGATCTGGCCTTTCCAATCTCGGTTCAATCCGGCCTTGATCTTCTCGGTCAGCCGGACGGTCGGGCTGAAGGCCGTCGTCCCCAGAAGATTGTGGTCCACCCGCCAGCGGGGATTTTTGACTTTAAGGGCCGTAAGATAATCCTCGGGATTGAGCGCCGGAACGTAGTTTCCGGCCAGTCCACCCATGGGTAATTCGGTTCCAGTCAGGAACTCATAAAAGAACCCGATTTGCTTGGCGTATTTTCCGGTCGGACTTTGCTTGATGTAGGCTGTCACGTTTTCAGGCCCGAGTCGGCCAAATACCTCTCGCAAAAATGCTAGCTCCACGCCGTCATATTTGAGCCCGAATTCGATGTGCGCCAAGGGGTCGTCGAATGGCTTAGGCGCATACTGGCGGAGGTAGGTCTCGGTTTTACGGCCATCCTTTTGATGGGTAACAGAAGCCCGGCTGCTCAAATAGGATTCATGCTCCAAACGAGATTTAAGCAGGCTGAATTTCTGTCTCAGCCAAGTATTTCCAACCGGATTCATGCTCGCATAAAATAATTACGTTACGATTTAAACAATTAAAAAACTGTGATTTTTAATTAAAATGAATATTTTGACTTCCTGGAAACCATTAAGAGTCACGTAAAATCGATAAAAATGCACGTAAACCCATAAAAAGGCTTAAATTATCTCCCTTTCTTCCAACTTTGGAGCTGGAGGAGATCCCGTGCCGGCACTGGGTTCGAGTACACTCTTAGTCGGGCGGGCGGCGGCAACGCTACGCACAGAGTTACAGGCCTACTAGCATCACATTATATTATTGCAATTCATTGGTTTAAAAAACTATAGAAAAAAAATTGGGCGATACTAAGACAATTCAAAATGCAGGGGCTAAGGCGTGGCTGTTGGCGTAATCTCCAGGCTTTTTGAAGCACTACGAGAATTCGAGCGGGTAAACGGAGTGCGGCGCGTGGGGTAACCGAAAAAAAGGCGCGGAGCCCATGGGGCGCCGCGCCTGAATTCAAACTAAAGACTCTACGTAGGTCCTTAGAATTTGTAGGTAGCCTTCGTATAATAGAAGGTGCCGTTGAAACCGAAGGGTGAGATGCCGCTGTAAGGGAAGATGCCGACGTTATCGCTGCCCGTGAAGGCAGTGCCGTTGACGACCTTCGAGCGGATATTCTGGGTCGGATAGATGTTGAACAAGTTGTTCGCACCGATCGAGACAGTGAACTGTTTGTTCACGCGGTAAGCGACGTCGAGGTCGGTGATCCACTTGGCGGCGAAGGTCTGAATAACCTGCTTATTACCCGCGGCACTACCGACGATGGCATCAACAAGTTCGACGTTGTAGTCGCCGAGCAGCGCGGACTGAGTGGCGGCGTTGATGCCGCTGTTGTTGCCAAGGGCGACGGCGGAGACCTCACCGTAGCGGACTTCGCGCAGCTGGAACGAGAATTTGTTAATCTCGTAGTTCGCGATAAAGTTGAGCACGTCACGCGGTTGGCCTTTTTCCATGCGGATTTTTTCCGTGAGGTCGAAGAGCGGGGTGGTGATGCCGAGGGCAGCGAGCTGCGGTGGGGTGGGCTTGTATTTGGTGACCTTCGTCGAGCCGTGGTTACCGCTGGCCGTGAGGGTGAGTTTGCCGAGCTCCTTGAGGTTCATCTTGTAGCGGAGGGTCACATCGAAGCCTTCGGTTTTGGTGTCGACGGCGTTAGTGAAGTAGCGACCGCCACCGACCGCGGGCAGACCCTGGGAGGTGAGGAAGTTAGTTACAGCCGCGCCCGTGTAATTACTGGAAAGGACAATGCGGTCCTTGATGTTGGTGCGGTAGAAATCGACCGAGGCGGTGAAATTAGCGAAGGGCTCGGAGGTGAAGCCGATGCTCTCGCTGGTGGATTTCTCGGGCTTAAGGTCAGAGGCGCCGAGAGCCTTTGCCAGGGGCTGAGAAACCGGGAAGGTGCTCACTTCGAGGAGCACCCCGCCGATGTTGTTGGTGGCCGTGGAGCTGAACCATTGCTGCGCCAAGTGAGGGGCGCGGAAACCGGAGCTAAGTGAGCCACGCAGCGCGAACGCTTTGGTGAGAGCGAAACGGGTAGCGAGTTTGCCGGTGCTGTTGGTGCCGAAATCGCTGTATTGCTCAAAGCGACCCGCTGCGGAGATGAGCCATTGTTCAGTGATGTTTTGTTCGAAATCGACGTAGGTAGATTTGGCATCACGGCTGTGGGAACCCGCATCGGAGGGTTTAAAGCCACCGAAGACTTGGGCGCCGACCGGAGCGAGGGCGCCAGCGCTGGGGCCGTCGATAATGCGAACGCCACCGTCCCGGTAAGAATCAGGTTCGCCTGAGGCGACTTCGTATTGCTCCCAGCGCAACTCGGTGCCAAGAGCGACCTTGAGCGGAGATTTGAAGCCAACTTCAAACTGGTTGGTGATTTCAAAGTTGGACGTCCATTGGTTGAACGTGAGCTTGCCGTCATTGAAGCTGGTCTTACTCGAATTGCCGAGAGTGGCGTTTTCGGATTCCGCCGTCACATAGTTAAGCACGTTGCTACCGTAAACGGTGCTAAGGTCCCAGGCCCAGCCACCAGCTTTGCCTTTGAGACCGGCGCCGAGGGAGTAATCAGCAACCTTAGCCTGAATGACCGGCAGGAAACCATTGGGATAAATAGCGCGCAGGGTGTTATCTTGACCGGGACGACGGAAGAAACCGGCGCCTTCGGAGTGTTTAATGCTGCCGCCGCCAAAGAAGTAGAATTCGAGGCCGTTATCGAGGGGAAGTTCGCCGTTGAACCAGACGCCTTGGTCTTTGGAGCGTGGGTCGCCGAAGCGGTGGTTGTAGCGGTTGATGGTGGCTTCGCGGGGATCAAGCGTTCCACTGGCGGCGCTGAGACCGGTGCCGGAGCCGTAGTTACCCGAGATGGCGGTCTTGGCGCCGGTTGTGGCGTTGGTGCCGAAATATTGTTGGCGCGTATCTGCCTCGATCCGGTTGGTGGGGCTGTGGTTGCGGATGTAGGAGGTAAGGAAGAGCGAGCCGCCTTTGCCCAATTTGGTACCGGCGTAGGCATCGACCTTCAAATCGCGACCGTCACCGCGTTGGGTGGCACCGTAAGCTACGGTAGAGCCCCAGCCGATGTCTTTACGAAGGATGACGTTAATTACGCCAGCAATGGCGTCAGAGCCGTATTGCGCAGAAGCGCCGTCACGGAGCACTTCGATGCTGCCGATAGCGGAGGTCGGAATGGCGTTGAAATCCGTGGAGACGGAGCCGCGGCCGATGGAGCCGTTGAGGTTGACGAGCGAGCTGGTGTGGCGGCGTTTGCCGTTGATCAGCACGAGGGTCTGGTCGGGCGCGAGGCCGCGTAGTGTGGCAGGGCGGATGTGGTCCGTGCCGTCGGTGAGCGAGGGGCGCGGGAAATTAAACGACGGCACGAGCGCCTGAATGGCTTGGGAGGTCTCGGTGTAGCCGCCTTGGTTGATGTCGTTGCTGGTGACGATGTCGATCGGCACGGGCGACTCCGTCACGGTGCGGTTATTGAAACGCGAGCCGGTCGAGATGAAGGCTTCGAGTTTAATGATTTCTTCGCCCGCGGGTTTGGCGGTGGGCGCGGTCTGACCGATCAATGAAGAAGAAACGGTAGCCAGAAACGCGGCGACAGGCAGAGCGGCCAAAAACCGCCACTGAGCGCGCGTGGTAATTTGCGCGGAATTACTTGGTGAGGAGGTGTTCATACGCATGTAAGTTAGTTAAGTTTCTGTTACAAAACAAGTCTTCAGCTGATTATTACTTCTAGGCACTTAAGCGCTCAATAAGTTTGTTTCTGTTTAGCCGAGGTTCAGCGCCGATTCCACCTCGGCTGCGTTAATTTCAGGAACGCCGGCCGCAGATGCGAATTCTCGCCATCTCGAGACTGCGTGGCGGGTTTGTTCAATGATGTCTTTCGCTTGGCGTCGATCCAGAGCCTCTGTTGTCGCCAGTTTGCCGAGTTCAGCTATTCCCGCCGTGCGCCGTTCGCCGGCAATGGACATGCCTCGCTCAGCGAGCATGCGTTGACTCGCAAAGGTGAGGTCGTAAGCGGGCCCCAGCTTCCACTGCCGATTGTGGTAAATGAATCCGTGGTTCTTACCATGATCGTCTCGGTTGCTAGCGAGCACATTGAACGCCGCCCGGCGAAAGGCTTTCCATACCTCGGCTTCATCATGGGTTACGCGTCGGGTCGCGCGAAGCAGCATTTCGTAACTCAAATCGCCACCCATTAAGTGTGTCATACCACCGAGCGTGTGATGATGGATGCGCTGATTGCCGATCCGGTCGAATCTCTTAACGGCGAAATGCTGATTGAGCACGCCGTCACGTTCCGTTCGCAAGAGCCGCGTCTCAGGAACATCAATACCTGCGGCGCGAGCCATGAGTGCGTAGGCTTGCTCCATCACTCCGGCATTAGGATCTCGCTGTCCGCTAAATTTCACCAACCAAGCCTCATGGCCCAGCGGAAGTGTGCCGTCTCCAGCGACCATGAGGTGTGCGGCTTGCGTAGAAATTGCGATCAACGCTTTCGAGCGTGCGCCACCAGCAGGGGAGCCCACGTGGGCTAGGAGGTTGAGATCTATCAGTCCGCCATTTTCTACCTGTTCTGAGGCTTCAAAAATCTGGTTCAGCGCAAAATGCTCGGTTGAGAATTCCGCGATTTCTTGAGCCGGTGCGTAAGTGAGGGCACCCATGCCGCGGGAGCCGACATACCCGAGTTGAGCGAGCGGGGTGATGGAATGCTCTGGGACGCCGTGCTTGCGGAACCATTCTGTCATGATTCTAGTTCCCCACCGATCAGGTAACGAATCCTCAAACAGGCCGAGGAGACGCATACTCCCGACTCCATCTCTTTGGTGTATTCCAGTCCTTAGCGGGAGATTCAGCGGAGAGAGATCGTGTCCCGATGCGAGAAAGGCTGGATCGAACTCGAAAGCGATTCCTTGGCGGGTCTCCGCCAAGGTTCCGACCTTCGTACCGAGGTAATTAACGCTGAGTGCAATCATGTCCTGCGTCCTCGTTTACGCTCCTGCATCAAATCGGCGAGACGGACAGCTTGCTGGTCGGTTATCCGACCGATTTCGTTAATATCTTTCATGAGGTCGAGTACGTCGAGAAGCTTCAGGAACCTCAGTAAGGATATTCGACCCGAGCGCTCAAATACGATGTAAGTGGGCAGTTTAAGCCCTGCCCTCCGGGCCATATCGGTTTGAGTCCAGCCCCGTTTCAATCGCTGGACGCGCACCATTTTTGCGAGTTCGGCAAGGACCTCAGGAGCAGATTTAAGTGATACCATTATATTAATTATTAGCTATTTTACGGCTTTATCAATATTATTGTATCAATTTATTATTTGAAAATGTGGGTCGCCGCACGACCCGTAGGCGAATACGGGAGGTTTTCAGGAGAGGGGGCGCAACACCCCGAAGCCGAGAGCGCGGGCAGCGGATGCCTGCGGTGGGGCGTTGGTAACTTCCGCTTGCGCCACTGGTTTTTGCGCAGAGTCTACAAGCACCATGAAGATTCCCCGTCGCTTGACCACGTGGCTCGCCAGCGCCGCGCTGGTTTTCGCCTCCTCGCCCCTCGTCCACGCGCAACGCACTGCCGTTGAAGCCGAACACGCTCTCGTCACCTCCGCCCATGTCCTCGCCTCTGAAGCCGGGGTGGAAATCCTTAAAAAAGGCGGTAACGCCGTCGATGCCGGCGCCGCTGTCGGCCTCGCCCTCACCGTGGTGTTTCCGTTTGCCGGCAACATCGGTGGTGGTGGCTTCATGATGATCCACCTCGCCGATGGCCGCGACATCGCCATCGACTACCGCGAGACCGCCCCCGCCGCCTCAGGCCGCGACATGTATGTTGGCCCTGATGGTAACGTTATCAAACCGGGCCCCGGTTCCTCCACCGTCGGTTGGAGCGCTAGCGGCATCCCCGGCTCGGTCGCCGGCTTCGCGCTTGCGCAGCAAAAATACGGCTCCGGCAAAGTTACTTGGGCCGACATCTGCGAACCCGCCCGCCGCCTCGCCGCCGATGGTTTCATTGTATCGCAGGCCACCGCCGCCGGCCTCAAAGCGGCCGCCAAACTGCTCGGCCAATTTCCCGAGTCTAAGCGCATCTACCTCGCTGACGGTGCATTTCACAAGACCGGCGTCCTGTGGCGCCAACCCGAACTCGCCGCCACCTTTACCCGCCTCCAAAAACACGGTCCGCGCGAATTTTATGAAGGCGAAACCGCGCGCTTGATTGCCGATGGCATGGCTAAAAACGGCGGCAATATCACCCTCGCCGACCTCAAAGGTTATACCGCCGTCGAGCGCACGCCGCTGCGCGGCAGCTACCGCGGCTACGAGATTGTCACGATGCCCCCGCCCAGCTCCGGCGGCATCGCGCTGCTACAGATGCTCGGGATGTTAGAGCCCTTTGACGTCGCCAAACTTGGCGCCAATTCCGCCGCTAAATATCATCTCTTCATCGAAGTCATGCGTCGCGCCTTCCGCGACCGCGCCGAATTCCTCGGTGATCCTGATTTCGTGAACGTTCCCACCGCCGGCCTACTTGAGCGCGCTTATCTCGCAGGACTTATGAAAAACTTCGACCCCGCCAAAGCCACGCCGAGCGACGGCCTCGCGCCCGGTAAACCCGCCGGCTGGAAACCTCTCTCTTCGCAAGGCTCCCGGATCAACGCCGCCGAATCGACCGAGACCACTCATTACTCGATCGTCGACGCCGCCGGCAACGCCGTCAGTAACACCTATACGCTCAACGGTGGCTTCGGCTCCGGTGTCACTATCCCCGGCACCGGTATCCTTATGAACAACGAAATGGACGACTTCACCTCGAAGATCGGGGTCAAAAACATGTTTGGGCTCCTACAGGGCCCCGCCAACGCCATCGCCCCGGGCAAACGTCCGCTTTCGTCGATGACGCCCACCTTCGTGCTTAAGAACGGCGCCCTCGTACTGGTCACCGGCAGCCCTGGCGGTCCCACGATCATCAACACCGTGCTAGAGATCATCACCAATATCCTCGATCATAACATGCCCGTCATGCAGGCCGTGGAGTTCCCGCGCTTCCATCACCAGTGGCAGCCCGCCGACATCAGCTACGACCGTTTCGGCATGAGCCCAGACACTACGGCGATTCTTTCCGCCAAAGGTCACAAACTCAATGAACGCCCCAACGTGGTCGGCGGAGACGGCGAGACGATCATGATCGATCCGGAGACCAAGTTACGCCTCGGCGCCGCCGACCCACGCAAAGCGGACGCCAAAGCCGTCGGTTATTAAAAACGCTGCGCCTTCACCTTCAGCGCCGGTCTCACCGCCGGCGCTTTTTTGCGTCCAGTCGCCGCGCTCATTCCACCCAACTAATCGATACGAAGGATCGTTTATTTTTGCCAGGCGGCACGCAAATGGCTCTTGCTGACTCCATGCGTTTTACCCTCCCCGCCACGGCGCTAGCCCTCTTGCTGAGCGCTACGTCGCTCGCCCAGCCCTACACGACCAAGCCGCTACCCACCGATAAATTCCGCCAACTCGAAGAGCTCCTGCCCACGCCCAACGAGCAACGCACCGCCTCCGGCGCTCCCGGTCACGCGTATTGGCAACAACGCGCCGACTACGTCATCGACGCCACCCTCGACGACACCAAGCAATCTCTCGCCGGCGCTGCCACCATCACTTACCACAACGCCTCCCCTGACGCCCTCGCCTACCTCTGGCTCCAACTCGACCCCAACATCTTCGCCCACGACTCCGATAACCGCGTCACCTCCGGCAGCCCCCGCGCCACGCCCGGAGTTAACCCCCTAGATAAATTTCCGTACGCCAGCCTCGAAGCGCTCCTCCTCCAAGAAAGCTACGAAAGCGATTTAAAAATCTCTGCCGTCACCGACGCAGTCGGCGGCGCCCTCCCGCACACGGTCGTGAAGACCATGATGCGTATTGACCTACCCGCGCCCCTTGCCCCCGGCGCCAAGACCACTTTCAAGGTATCCTGGTCCTATCTCATCAACAACGCCAAGCTTCTCTCGCTGCGCTGCGGCTACGAATATTTCGAGAAAGACAAAAACTACCTCTACGAAATCGCCCAGTGGTTCCCCCGCATGGCCGCCTACAACGACACCATGGGTTGGCAGCACAAACAGTACCTCGGTCGGGGAGAATTTACCCTCGAGTTCGGCGACTACCTCGTGCGCCTCACCGTCCCCAGCGACCATATCGTCTCGGCCACCGGCGTCCTGCAAAACCCCGAGCAAGTTCTCAGCGTAACGCAACGCGAACGGCTCAAAACAGCCGCCACCGCACCCAAGCCCGTCTTCATCGTCACTCCCGCCGAAGCCAAAGCCGCCGAAACCGGCAAACCTAGCGGCACCAAAACCTGGATCTTCAAAGCCGACAACGTCCGCGACTTCGCTTTCGCCTCCTCGCGCAAATTTATCTGGGACGCGATGGGTGCCCCCCACCACGTCTCGCCCGACCCCAAACAGCCCGTCATGGCGATGTCGTTTTATCCGAATGAAGCCGAGCCGCTCTGGTCGAAATACTCCACCCACGCCATCATCCACACGCTCGATATTTATTCGAAACACACCTTCGCCTACCCCTACGCCGTAGCTCAATCCATCAACGGCCCGATCGGCGGCATGGAATACCCCATGATCTGCTTTAACGGTCCCCGCCCCACCGAAGATGGCACCTATAGCCGTGCCACCAAGTACGCCCTCATCTCCGTGATCATCCACGAGGTCGGCCACAATTACTTCCCCATGATCGTCAACTCCGACGAGCGCCAATGGACTTGGATGGACGAAGGCCTCAACTCTTTCGTGCAAACGCTCGCAGAACAGCAATGGGAAAAAGACTACCCGTCACGCCGAGCTGAAGCCCGCGACATGGTTGGCTACATGACTGGTGAGGGCCAAGTCCCGATCATGACCAACAGCGAATCCATCGCTCAACTCGGCCCCAACGCCTACGGCAAACCCGCCGTGGCCCTTAATATTCTGCGCGAAACCATTCTCGGCCGCGAACTCTTCGACCACGCCTTCAAAACTTACGCTCAGCGCTGGGCCTTCAAACGCCCCTATCCCGCGGATTTCTTCCGCACCATGGAAGACGCTAGCGGCATAGACCTAGACTGGTTCTGGCGCGGCTGGTTCTACACGAACGACCACGTCGACATCTCCCTGGACGCAGTCCGGGCCTACACCCTCGACACCCGTGATCCCGCGATCGAGAAACCGCGCGCCAAACAAGAAAAAGCGGACCGCACCCGCACTCCCGCGCAGACCCGCAACGCCACTCTACCTAAGCGAATCGACGCCTACCCCGAGCTGCGTGATTTTTACAATGATTACGACGAAGCCACGATTCTGCCGAGCGACAAAAAGAAATATGAGGAGCTCCTTAAAACCCTCGCCAAAGACAAGGTCAGACCCGAGGTCCTGAAAACCAAACGTAACTTTTACCTCGTCGAATTTAGCAACGTCGGCGGCTTGGTTATGCCGATCATTTTGAAGATCGATTACTCCGACGGCTCCACCGAAGAGCTCCGCATCCCGGCCGAACTCTGGCGCGTCGACAACGCCAAGGCCTCCAAACTCATCATGACTGAGAAGGAAGTTAAAGCCCTGCAAATCGACCCGCATGAGGAGATTGGCGACGCTGACGTCGAAAACAACTTCTGGCCGCGTCGAGCCATCAAGAGCCGCTTCCAACTCTTTAAAGAGCCTATCGACACGAGCCCCATGAAAGAGCTGAAAGACGAAGCTGAAAAATCCAAAAAAGCCTCGGATAAAAAATCTGACGCCAAAGCGGACGAAAAAAAGCCCGAAGAAACCAAGTAACGTTTTTTGAGGGCGGGCCAACCAAGCCCGCCCTTTTTTTATCGCTCCCGCCTGCTTTGCAGGCGGGCTGCTTAAGGGAATCCCGGCTCTTTAGGGCCGGGAGGAGGTCAATTTTGCAAACGATCCACTGCAGGATTGGCCACACCACGAGATAAATCAGGGCACACGGGTGCGCTCACTGGTAACGTACGTATTCGACTCGCGGCCGCCACCAACTCGTTTCTATCTTGAACAGACAGGCGAGCGAGATCGCCCCCCACAAAATACGTGAGAGCCTTTATGGCATGAATAACAGGAAATGTGGGGTAATACATCTGCTCCGCCGCCGCCAGGCCCATTTCCACACTCACCCCGGCGCGAATCAAAGCAGCGATGTCTCTGTAATCCTTAGATTCAGTTCGCTGAAGAATGACCTTAACCTTTGTCGCCATTAAGTCGTCAAGGGACGCAACGGCCAAAACGTCGTCTTCAGTTCTTTCCGGATCCTTGACTCTCCCAAAATCAAGCCCACCGAAAAACGACACCTTGACCCCCGAATCGGATAATACCTCTAAGGTGTTTTCTTGTTCTTGTAGAACCGTTGATTTCGCAAGAAAGGGCAGAGCTTTCCTTAAGCGATTTGGGTCTAATTGAGCCGATGTAAAAAAATCAAAGTCGACCGACGTGCGGTGCCCCAGCCTCAGCGCAATCGCGGTACCGCCATACAAAACGTATCCAAAGCCCGATACTGGCTTCAACTCCGGCCAGAGTCTAAGCTGTTCAGGAGGCAGTATGCTAAACTGCGGCTGAAATTTGTTCATAGCGCCTCTGGAATATGTCGGATCGGAAGCGGCGGGACATTGCCTGCGCTAGCGAGCCCTAGACGGTAATGCCAATAATGCCACGACCGAGCGCTGAACTGTCCAGCTTCAGCTTGTTGCAAGACAACGATCAGGCGGTCCTCGCCCAATGAATCGACCAAAAGGCAAACATCGGATAAAACCCCAATATTCATCACCTGAGCGATGATTCGCGCAGGAAAGTCCATTGATTCCTCGGCTGAAAACCACCATATGTATTTGCCTGCTAATTTAAGCAGAAGATCTCGATGCTCCACCAACATGCTTTGCAGCAGAGATGGGGCGTCGGTCGCCCCGTGCGCAGCAAGCGCGTCAGGGGATGTATTTACTAAAGACATCGGTGGATGAAGAGTAGATTAATGATCGCATAATCCAAGCTGGAATCAAACGCACTCCCTGTTTTCGAACATAAGCCGCCAAATCATCCCGGCCCAAGAAGCGGTCTTCAATCTGTCCTCGTGCATTTTATGGCCATTTTAATTATATACCGCCGTGATTAAAAATTTCTTCACTCACCCGAGTTTATTTTACGCGACACCGTATCACGCCTGAAAGGTCTCCTTGGCTTAGTCCTGCCGTCAAAGCTCACCCGACTTACATCTACGATACTTATACTACGGTCATCAACCTACCGTCAAATGCGGCATCATTTCACCTTGATACAGGGTATGGCTGCTTGCGTGTAGCATGCCTCGTAAAAACAGGCTTGCTGGCGCACATAATTATGTGCGATTTTTTAGCTATGAAATTGTTGCTTAAAGAAGACGTCGTGAGCCTGACGGATTTCGCACGCAAAACACGTGAACACACTGAGTCACTGGCTAAGACTCACCGGCCTCGGGTTCTGACTCAAAACGGCAAGGCGGCAGCTGTGGTCATGTCGACGGCGGCATTTGAAGAATTGGTCGGCGATGCCGAGGAACACCGACTGAGTCTTCGCTTGCAGGATGCCTTAGAGGCATATGCTGAGGGCGATCGTGGCCAACCTGCGGCCAAAGTATTCCGGCGGTTGCGCACTAAACTACCGGCGAAAGGGACATGAACTGGGAACTGCGAATCTCGTCCGAGGCGAAGGCATGCCTCAAAGAGCAGATCCAGTGGTATAAATCGGAAGAAAAGCACGGCGGATCTGAATTGGCCAGCCGTTGGCTTGCCATGATTGAGGTGGGGATGACCGAGCTTTGCAAGGGCCCTAAAAAACATGGTTTTGCTCCAGAGAACGGGCGCTGGAATCAAGATTTAAATATTCGGCAGATGCACTTCAAACCATGGAAAACAAAGTCCGACTGGCGTGTGCTATATGTCCTCGACGAGACTAGTGGTGTCATCACAATTCTTCAGGTGCAGCATGAGCGTCGTAAATTGCTTTTTGAAAAGCAGTGATGGACGAGCCTTTCACTTCTCGCTCCAAGTTAATTTTTAATTACATAGCGCTGTGATTAAATTTTTTTTAATGCCCTCAGGTTTATTTTTATGGGGCGCCACATCACGCCTGAATGCACTCTTCGGCTTGGCCCTCGCCTCGACACTCATGCCCGCCGCTCACGCGCATCCAATTCGCACCAGTTACGCCGAGGCCGATTTTCGCTCTGAAACCCAAAAATTCGAAATCGCCCTCCGTGTTTACCCCGACGACCTCGAGGCCGCTCTCTCCGCGCACGCTGGCCACCCCATCACCCTAGCCCGCACGGCACCGCCCGCTTTCGATCTCGCCCTGCTCGCCTACCTCCGCGCCACTTTTCTTTTGCGTGCAGCTGACGGCACTACACCCGTCCTTTATCTGCTCGGCCGTGAGCTTAAGGATAACGCGCAACACCTCTGGATCTATTTTGATTGCACGCTCCCTGGCGGCCCCACCGGAGCACGTCTGTCGCACCGCATCCTGCGCGACACCTTCCCAGAACAACTCAACGCCCTGCGCCTGGGTCAAAAAGGCCAAACATTACTATTCCTCAACGACACCGAAAAAGAGCTCGCCCCGAGGCCCGCAAAACCATGAGGGCACGCTTGCTCCTAGCGCCCGTTTTGTCGATTTACCTACAAGTTGGCCGCCGTGGACAGCTTGTGCTTCCGGTCGGGGGTTGGCCAACATGGGCCTTAATCTAAAACGGAGATCTGGATCGACCAGATGCACCTCGCGATGACCGACGTGCTCTGCGACCCTGCAAACGAAATGGGTGATTGGTATGAGGCCACCGCTCACTAAGCGCGATTCCGGTCAACTTGTAGTTCATTTCTGTGATTTCGGCTACCTTGTGCGACCACTCCTAAAAACCGAGAGTCTGGCCTCCTCGGGCGGGCCGGACAACTCGTGGTTCCAGCCACGGCCAACTTGTAGTACAATCGACACGTTTTCATGCTGTTTAAGGTCTAACGTTAAACTTAGGAACCTGTTTCCGCCTTGAGCATCTGCACGACGACGCGCATAACGTCCCTATCGCTGCGGACTGCACCCTCGCCCTAACCGCCACCCCTCCGCCGCCACTTTCCATGAAGTCCTACGCATCGTCCTACGCTAAACTCCCGCTTTGGATCTTCTTTCTTAGCGATGCCGCGCTCCTTGGTGCCGCCGCCTTCCTCGCCACCCGCGCCGCTCGTCCGCTCAACGGTGAGACCGTATTTCTCATTACCGCCCTCGTTCTCGCTGGCGCCCTGGTCGCTTTAGTCCCGCTCGTCGCACGCTACGAACGCATTAAAAACGAAACCCTCGACGACCGCCAACGCGCCCTCGAAACCCTAGCGCGCACGCTGACCGCCGCTGCCGAGCAGATCAGTATCGCCACCGCCGGCATCGATGAAATCACCGGCCTCACCCAAAAAAATCTTAAGAAAACCGAGCAACTCACCGCGGCCTTTACTGCCAGCGCGACCGGCACGCCTGCGGCCGCCATACCCGACACTCGCTCCCACGAGCAACTCAGCGCCGCCGCAGAGCAACTCACCCAAGCCGCCGCCCGCCTCACTCAGCTCGAGTCTACGACTCGCCAGCAACTCGAAGCCACGCGCGAAACCCTCGCCCAAATCACGGCTAAGCCCGCCCCCCAACCCCTAGCAATCACGCCGACCGGCCTGGACGAGAAAATCGCCGCCACCCTCGCCGCCCTCGACGCCAAAATTGCCACGCTCTCCACCAGCGTTGTCGCCCCGACCGCCCCCAGCTCTGGCGAAACCAACGAAACGCGTCGCCCGCGCAAAGTCCGCCGAGAGGAAGCGGCCGTCGAACCGGTATCCGCTACGGTCGTACTTGAATCGCCAGCCGAACCCGTCGCCACGCCCCGCGCTCCCGTCGAGCCCGCGCCTGCTCCCGTCCAAGAATTCACCGCTTCTGTATTAGAGCCGACTCCGGAACCCACGCCCGTTCCGGTCTTAGAACTCACCGAAGCCGCGCCGACGCCCGCGAACCTTTCGCTCGAAATCATCCCCGCACCCGCCGCCACCGAAACTCCCGCGCCCGAAGCCGCGCCGAGCCCGACCAGCGAACCCGCGCAGGCGCAGGCGCCCGTGATCGAAAATCAGGCCGTTGAGTCGCCCAAAACACCCCGCAAACGGGCGCCCAAAAAACTTCCCGCGCCCGCCAACGAAGCTGCCTTGGCCTCGACCCCCGAGGTCGCGCCCGCGCCTATCGTAACGCCAAGCCCCGTTGAAACCACCACGCTAGCGGAACCCGAACCCGTAGCGTCGAAACCTGTTCCTTCGACCCCCGAGCCTAAACCCGCCCCGGCGCCGGCCGCTCCGCCCGCGGTGGATGAATTCGTCCAATTTGCCCCAGACGAACTCACCTCGTCCTCTCCCGCCGCTGAATTCAAACTGCACAGCCCCGACGCGACCGTCTCCTCTGTCACCGCAGATGGCGCCACGCGTCTGCTCGCCACGGCTTATATCGGTATCGGCAACCGTCTCTTCATCCGCGGCGAAGGCCCGGGCCTATCTTGGGAAAAAGGCGTCCCGCTTGGTTTTGTCTCCATCGGAAAATGGCGCTGGGAGACGACCGAAACCGCCGCGACCGTGACGTTTAAACTCTACAAAAATGATACCGTCGAATGCACGACGCTCGGTGAGCAATCCATCGCGCCCGGCCACCTCACGGAAGTCACCGCGACGTTCTAATCTGAGGTGCGGCGAGCACGTTAAGCCGCGCCAGCAGGTAGATTTTTTAGTAATGCGGCGGGCGCTCGTCCTTGAGGTCGCCGCCTTCGTCGCGTCCGGCACTGGAGCCGCTCTCACTCGCGCGTTCGCGCAGCATCCGCAGTTCGGCCCGCAAGCGCACAACCGCATCACCCAGCTCGAGCATGACTTTATCTTGCGCGGTCACGTGGCGCTCGAGGTAGGCGACTTTTTCTTCAAGCCGCACGATGCGTTCGTCATTCATACGCGTAACCCGTGGCGCATTTTTAGCCTCGGGCAATGCGCAAAAATTCTGGACGAGCGTTAACCTGCCAAAACCCGCTGTAATTGCTCTGGCTCCACCACGGGCAACTGACAGGTAAAATCCTCGCAGACGTAAGCTGCGGCCCGGCCCGCCAAAGGCCCCATCGGCGCCGTCCATACCAACGCTGGGTCCGCTCGCACCAAGGTGCGACGCGGCCCGAATTTTTCATGGACCACCGCCGCTAAAGCCCGAAAATCTTCCGCTCCTGGATCGCCCGCGAGCACCACGTGGCGCGGCGGCAAAAACGCCAACTCCAGCGCGCACAACAACTGCGGCAAACCCTGGGGCACGCGGCTCCATTGCGTTTGCAGCGCCGCCACGGTCGCTACGCCGCGTCGCCGATAATCGGCCTGGGCCGCATCACCACCGAGCAACGCCGCCAAACGGAAAAGATTCATCGCTGCGACCGAACTCGGGGCTGGCTCAGCGCCGTCGTAATCTTCCTTGAGCCGCACGACAATATCAGCCGCACCCGCCGCCGAGTTAAAATAACCGCCCTCTGCTTCGTCCCAAAATAAGCGATCCATCGTCGTCTGTAATCGCTCCGCCCAACGCAACCAACGCAGCTCAAAGGTCGCCTCATACAAATCGAGTAGCCCTTGCACAAAGCAGGCGTAATCTTCCGCAAAGCCCTCGCTCGCCGCCCGCGCGCCACGCCACGAACGGTACAACACCCCGCGCGTTTCATCATAGAGTTCCCGGGCGACAAATTCCGCCGCGCCACGCGCCGCCGCGAGACAACGTTCATCGCCGAGCACCTGCGCTCCGCGCGCCAACGCCGAGATCATGAGCCCGTTCCAGGCCGTGATGACTTTGTCATCCAACAACGGCCGCGGGCGGGCAGCGCGCGCCGCTTTCACTTTAGCAAGAGCCGTCCTCAAGCGTTCGCTCGCTTGCTCGGTTGTGAGTCCCGCCGCCCGCGCCGATTCCGCTAAGGGTCGCACTTGTTGGAGAATATTTTTTCCCGTGAACTCTCCCTGCGGATCAAGTTGCGAGGGGACATTTCCCTCAAGCTGCACGCCAAAATGTGCACCAAAAAAATCTGCGTCGGCGCCTAATACCTCGCGCAATTCCGCCTGCGTCCACACGTAGAATGCCCCTTCGGCGTGCGATCCGTCCGTCGCGCCGGGCACCGTGCTATCGGCATCTTCCGCTGAGTAAAATCCTCCGTGCGGGCCCGTGAGTTGCTCCGCGACGTAGTCAAAAATATCCCGCGCGATCCATGCGTAACGCTCATCGCTGCTGGCCTGCTTCATTTCGAGCGCGTTAAGCGCGATCTGCGCTTGGTCATAAAGCATTTTTTCAAAATGCGGCACGAACCACGCCTCATCCACGGAGTAACGATGAAAGCCGCCGCCAACATGATCGTGAATCCCGCCCTGGGCCATCCGCCTCAGCGTGTGGCCCGCCATATCGGTCGCCGCTCGGCCCAACTCTGAGGCGACGCCTTGCTGCGCGGCGCAGCGAAATAAAAAGGTGAGGTTACTCGCGCGTGGAAATTTCGGGGCACCGCCAAACCCGCCGTGCGTTGGATCAAAGGCGTCGTAATAATACTGGAAGCCCTTTTCAAAGGCCGCGCCCGCGGCCTCGGCCAAATCCACCGCAGGCTCAACTGCATCAGAAGCGGCTTCGCCCGCACCCCGGTTGCGCAGGGCCCCGAGCACACGCTCACTTTCGGACACGAGTTTGTCGCGCTCATTTTTCCAACCGCCTACAATCGCACGTAAAATAGAAGTAAAGCCCGGACGTCCTTGACGATCCTGGGGCGGAAAATACGTGCCGCCGAAAAATGGTTTTAACTCCGGCGTGAGCCATGCCGAAAGCGGCCAACCGCCGTGGCCGGTGAGCGCCTGCACATAGGCCATGTAAACCTTGTCCACATCGGGCCGTTCTTCACGGTCCACTTTAACCGCAATAAAATGCTCGTTGAGCAGAGCGGCCACCGCTTCGTCTTCGAACGATTCGTGTGCCATCACATGACACCAATGGCACGTCGCGTAACCGATGCTTAGGAAAATCGGTTTTTCTTCGGCGCGCGCGCGGGCGAATGCAGCCTCACCCCAAGGCAACCATTGGACCGGGTTTTCGGCGTGTTGAAGGAGGTAGGGCGACTTTTCGTGGGCGAGCGCGTTGGGCATGCGGACAAAGACTCCACGAAACTGGGGCCCGACACGAAAACAAAAAAAGAGCGCCGTTTGGGCGCTCCTTTGAGTTTCGAACGTAACTCAGGTAATTAAACGCCGGAACGACTTACTTACCGAGGACCCAGTTAAAGATCAACGGCGCGACGATGGTCGCATCGCTCTCAACGATGAATTTCGGCGTCGAGCCGGCGAGTTTACCCCAGGTGATTTTCTCGTTAGGGACGGCACCAGAATAGCTGCCGTAGCTCGTGGTTGAATCGCTGATTTGCGCAAAGTAACCCCAGAGCGGCACGCCGTCGCGGCCGAGATCTTGGTGCAACATCGGCACGACGCAGATCGGGAAATCACCCGCGATACCGCCGCCAATTTGGAAGAAGCCGATCGAGCCTTCGCCGTTCTTCATGAGTTTCGCGGTCTGCGTGTACCACTCGGCGAGCCAGGTCATGTATTCGATGCCAGTGCGCACAGTGTGAACGTTTTTAATTTCGCCGGTGACAACGCGGCCGGCGTACATGTTGCCGAGCGTAGCGTCTTCCCAGCCGGGGACGATGATCGGGAGGTTTTTCTCGCAAGCGGCGAGCATCCAGGAATTTTTCGGATCAATCTGGTAGCTCTTCTTCAACTTACCGCCGCGCAAAATTTTATACATGAACTCGTGCGGGAAATAGCGTTCGCCGGCTTGGTCAGCCTTGGTCCATTCGTCCGCGACGACGGCCTCGATGCGGCGCATGGCTTCCATCTCGGGGATGCACGTGTCGGTCACGCGGTTCATGTGGCGCTTAACAAGCTTCACTTCGTCCTCGGCCGTGAGGTGGCGGTAGTTTGGCACGCGCTCGTAGTAGTCGTGAGCGACCAGGTTAAAAATGTCTTCCTCAAGATTCGCGCCGGTGCAAACGATGGCGTGGACCTTGTCCTTGCGAATCATTTCAGCGAGCGAGATACCGAGTTCGGCGGTGGACATCGCCCCAGCGAGCGTGACGAGCATCTTGCCGCCGGCTTTGAGGTGAGTCTCGTAACCCTTGGCAGTGTCGAGAAGCGCGGCCGCGTTAAAGTGGCGGTAATGCTGCGCGATAAATTTGGAAACCGGACCTTTCTTGGCCGCGAGGGCGGCGTTGATGTCTTCCGGGCGTTTGGTCTGACGTTTAGCTTTCATAAAATGTGCATCGAGAAATAGCCGGGCGATGAAACGCAACGCCATGAAAAAATCTTCGCATAAGCGCCAACCTTCCGTTCACGTGACGCCCCGCTGATGCTCGCCTCCTTCCTCGCCGCCTCATTTTTCGCACTCAACGCCACCTGTGCGAGCCATAGCGTGCGAGCCAGTGGCTCAGCTCGAGCCAACCTTGGGCGACTCCTCGTTGCGGCGGCCGCACTGGGTCTTTTTGCCCATACGCTCGGACATGGTTTTACGAGTGCCAGCGTGGGTTGGTTTTTCCTGAGTGGGTTGATCGGTATGGGTTTGGGTGATTTGGGTGTTTATGGCGCGCTACCTTTTCTCGGCTCACGGCTCACCGTTTTAATGACGCAATGTCTGGCCGCCCCCATTGCCGCCCTCGGCGAGTGGCTTTGGCTCGATACTCGCCTCACCGGCGCGCAATTGCTATGGGGTGTCATCGTACTAGCGGGCGTGATCGTGGCGTTGCTGCCGAGCCGCGAGCACCCAGCGCGCGTCCCGCTTAAGCCCATTGGATTTCTTTTTGGCCTGCTCGCGGCAGCCGGCCAAGGACTGGGCGCCCTAGTCAGTCGCAAAGGCGGACTTGTAGCCGACGCCGCCGGTGAACTTTCGCACAACGCCACCTTCGGCCTTAACGCCGCATATCATCGCATCCTCGCCGGCCTCGTGTTTACCGCGCTGTGGTTTCTTGCGCTCCGTTTTTTAAGAAAACTTCCGCCGCAGCCCGAGTCCGACGCCACCCCGCCCGCCCGACGCCGCGCCCAGCTGTGGATTTTAGCCAACGGCCTGGCGGGGCCCGTATTGGGCGTCGGGTGTTACCAATGGGCGCTCGCCACGACTCCCAGCGGCATCGTGCTGCCTATCGCGGCAACCGCCCCACTGCTATCCATTCCGATCGCGTTTTGGCTCGAAGGCGACCGCCCCACCCGCCGCTCGTTGATCGGTGGCGCGATCGCTGTGGCTGGCTGCATCGCTCTCACCTTTCAGCGCTAAAACCGAATTTCAGCTCAGGTGACACTTTTGCGACGCGAGAACCGCGCCATTGACGGCATGGCGTAGAATCGCGTTTATTTGCGGGTTCTCATGCTCACCATCGCCGACGTTTCCAAGTCCTACGGCACCCGCGAACTCTTTTCCGAAGTCTCGCTCTTCATTGCGCGCACTGATCGCCTCGGCTTGATCGGGCCCAACGGCGCGGGCAAATCCACCCTTTTCGGCCTTATCCTCGGCGAGGAAAAACCCGACACCGGCACCATCGAATGGGAACGCGGCGCCGATTTCGGCTACCTCCCGCAAGAAAGCGCTCCAGCCGGCGACGAAACCATTCTGCACATCGCCACCAGCGGAAAAAAACTCGAGCCCGATGAGGACGACTACGACATCGATTACACGCTCGAGCCGCGCGCGAAAAAAATTCTCGCCGGGCTCGGCTTCAAAGAAGGCGACGCGCTCAAGCTCGCCAAGACCTTTTCCGGTGGCTGGGTCATGCGCGCCCATCTTGCTCGGCTCCTCGTGGCCGAGCCCGCACTCCTACTCCTCGACGAGCCGACCAACCATCTCGATCTGGAGGCCTTGCTCTGGTTCCAGGAATATCTCACACGCTACCCCGGCGGCCTAGTCGTCATCTCTCACGATCGTGCGTTTCTCAATGCCCTTTGCACCGGCATGCTCGAACTCCGTTCAGGTTCGCTGAATTACTACCACGGCAACTACGACAACTACCTCACGGAAAAAGAAGCCCGCAAAGCCCAACAAGCCGCCGCCTTCAAGACCCAGCAACGCGAGATCGCCCACCTTCAAGTCTTCGTTGATCGCTTCGGCGCCAAGGCCTCGATGGCCTCTCGTGCGAAATCGAAAGAGAAACAGATCGAACGCCTGAAAGAAGCCGCCGTCGAGGAACCCACCGAAGAATTGCGCAAGATGAACTTCAAGTTCCCGCAGCCTCCGCGCTCCGGCCTGAAGGTCATCGACCTGAAGCATGTCCGCCAGTCCTACGGCTCACACGTCGTTTATAGCGATCTCAACTTCGCCGCCGAACGCGGCCAGCGCATCGTCTTGGTCGGCCCCAATGGAGCCGGCAAATCCACGCTGCTCAAAATCCTCGCTGGCGTGATCGACATCCAAGGCGGCGAGCGCGACCTCGGCAGCAACGTCGTCCCCGGCTACTTCGCTCAAAACCGCCTCGATAACCTCGATGCCGACGCGACCGTGTTCGAAAACGTGATGTCGCTGCGCACCAACGAGAATCAGCTCACGGAGCAACAGGCCCGCGCCATCCTCGGCGCCTTCCTCTTTCGCAAAGACGACGTCCACAAACCGATCTCCGTCCTATCCGGCGGTGAGAAATCCCGCCTTGCCCTCGCCCGCATCCTCGTGAAGCCGCCGAATCTGCTCCTGATGGACGAGCCGACGACCCACTTGGACATCCAGTCGATCGACGCCCTGGTCCATGCGCTGAAAAACTACGAAGGCACCCTCATCTTCATCAGTCACGACGTGCACTTTATTCGCGCCCTCGCGCAAAACGTGCTCCACGTCCACAGCGGCCGCCTCACGCCCTACTTCGGCGACTACGATTACTTCCTCGAGAAATCTAAAGCCACCGATGCCCGCGCCGCCCTGACCGCTGGCTTTACCGACGGCCGACCCAAACAAGCCGCCGCGCCCGCCAAAGCCGCCGCGCCCGCCGCGGCCCCAGCCTCGAAAAAACCGACGCCCAATGAAATTCGCAAATTCCGGGAAGAAGTCGGCGCGCTGGAGAAAAAAGTTTCTGAGCTCGAAGCTAAACAAGCCGAGATCACGACCGCGCTCGAAGATCCTGCGTCCTACGCCGACAAGGGTAAATTCCATCACCTCAACCGCGAGCTCAGCGCCGTCGTCGACCAACTCACAGCCGCCACCACGGCTTGGGAAAACGCCGCGACCAAGCTCGCCGAGATGGAAAAATAATCGGCCCTTAGCCGATCATTTCATCGATCAACGCCGGCGTCGTGCCGGCCACTTCGCCGACGCGGATCGCCTGCGCCAACATGAGCTGCGCTGCGGCCAACGCGTCAGCGTCGTTCGCGTGAATCACACCTAAGGTCGCGCCTGCGGCGACGGGTTCACCCACTTTAACAAGCTCGCTGAAACCTACGGCGTGATCGACGCCATCCGCCGCCTTCACGCGGCCCGCACCCAGGCGCAAGGCCGCGAGCGCCACCCCCATCGCGTCGACATCTTGAACGAAGCCTGAGCGAGTCGCCGTGAGCGCGATTTTAAATTTAGCCTGCGGCAGGCGCTCCGGTTCATCGACTACCCGAGTGTCGCCACCCTGCGATGCGATCATCGCACGGAATTTCTCAAGAGCCGCGCCCGATGAAATACTGCGCGCTAAAGCAGCTCGCGCCTCCGTCGCCGACTGAGCCACGCCCGCCAACACCAACATTTGCTCGGCGAGCGCGTAGGTGACTTCCATCGTATCAGCCGGGCCGCGGCCTTTAAGGCACTCGATGGATTCGGCGACTTCGAGCGCGTTGCCGACCGCGCGACCGAGCGGTTGGTCCATTGCGGTGAGAAGCGCGCGCGTGGGTTTGCCCATGGCGGTCGCCACCGAGACGAGCGCCAGCGCAAGTTCGCGCGCCTGCGACTTTTCCTTCATGAACGCACCGCGGCCAAATTTCACATCGAGCACAAGTACATCGATGCCCTCGGCGAGTTTTTTGGCGAGGATGCTACCGCAGATTAGCGGGATGCACTCGACGGTCGCCGTCACGTCACGCAGTGCATAAAGTTTTTTGTCAGAAGGCGCCAATTCCGCCGTCTGGCCGATGAGCGAGAGTCCGATTTTTTCCAACTCCGTGCGGTATTCCGTCATCGTGAGGTTAACACGGAAACCGGGAATCGATTCGAGTTTATCGAGCGTGCCGCCGGTGTGACCGAGGCCACGACCGGAAATCATAGGAACGGCGACACCGCAGGCCGCTACCATCGGCGCGAGGTGCAGCGATACTTTATCGCCCACGCCGCCGGTCGAATGTTTATCCGCCTTGGGCAATTTTACGCTCGAGAGATCGGCGACGACGCCGGAGTGCATCATCGCTTCGGTGTAGAGCGCGGTTTCCGCGGGCGTCATGCCGCGCAGGTAAATCGCCATAAGTAGCGCCGAGAGTTGGTAATCCGCCCAAGAGCCATCGGTGGCGCCCTGCACAAACGCCGCGATCTCTTCGCGACTCAGCGCCAGGCCGTCGCGTTTTTTGGCGATGATATGTTGGGGGAAGAGCATAGGTTCAGCCCAAACGCCCCGCGCGCCAAAGGCAACCGCGCGGCCACGCGGACGTAACCGGGCTTTTTCTTGGCACGTTCGGAGCAGCGTGTTGAATGAGGCGATGTTTACCATTCTTGGCGCTGACGGTAATGAATATGGCCCGGCTTCGCTTTCGCAGGTGCGCGCGTGGATAAACGCTGGTCGCGCCAACCTCGACACGCGGGCAAAATTACCGGGCGAGACCGAATGGCGCCGGCTCGGCGACATCCCGGAGTTCAACGGCGAGACGTCAGCTTCGCTTCCGCCCAGGCTGAACGACACCGCGACCGCGGCCTCAGACCCGGCATCTTCGGAGCACCGCGAGCCCGAGCAAGCCGACCGACTGACACGACTGACAGCGGTATTAGTTGATACCTTAATTGGCGCCGTGGTCGCGATACCCGGCGGACTAATCCTCGGCGGCGCGTTTCTCGAGGCCGCAGTCGCCATGATACGCGGACAAGAACCGGATTTTTCCGAGATCGAGCCCGGACGCTTGTTGATCGGTCTCGCGGTCCTGGGCCTAGCAACGTTTGCGCTGCAACTTATCCAAATTTATCTCGTATCCACACGCGGACAAACCCTCGGCAAACGCTTTCTTGGCATCCGGATCGTGCGCGCGAGCGATGGTTCTAATCCTGGCTTCGCACGAGCCTGGCTGCTGCGCGCATTGGTGCCCGGAATCATCGGGATGCTACCGACGATCGGAAACGTGTTCACGATCGTGAACTACTGTTTCATCTTCCGCGCCGACCGCCGTTGTCTTCACGATCTGATGGCTGACACGTGCGTCGTGAAAGTGAAGCCGCCGACAATTTGAAAAGTCTGCGCATGCAAGTAATGCGACCGGGCATCGCGTTAAGTTCTCTAAAAAGTGGTTCTTAAATTAGCTATGCATTACAAGGCGAAGTACCGCGCCTAAGATGAGGCTCGCGTTAGAACGGGTTTATTTCTCGTTTAAAAAAGATCGGCATATAGATCGGCAATTTTTAGTTTATTTTCTTCGGTCTATAAGCCATAAGTCATTATCAATTAATATTGATTTTAAAATAAATATCGGTAAAAATATCGGCATAAATGCCACTCACGAGAACAGCGATCGAGCCCATCCTGCCTGAGCAATACCTGCGCTCCTTGGATGATTTGGCATGCTCGGTTCTTGAACAAGCTGCTCGGCTTGACCAAAAGGTTCGACCCGAGCTACGCAAGGACTTGGCGGAGCTAACTCGTTGGATGCACTGTTATTACTCCAATCTCATCGAGGGGCAGCAAACGCGAGTTCGTGACATTGAAGCAGCTCTTCAGCAGAATTTTGCAGCTGAACCTGAAAAGAGAAGCCTGCAGCAATTAGCGCTCGCACATCTGGCGGTTCAAAAGTGGGCCGCCACCTACTCAGGGTCGCCCTATCAAGGCAGTTTTTTTTGCGAACTCCACCGACTGTTTTATTCGCAGCTCCCAGCGGAAATGCGTGTTACCACCACCTCGAGCGGCCAAAAATCGCACCTTCAGCCCGGCGAGTTGCGAACCGGAGACGTGGAAGTTGGAACTCACGTTGCCCCGCCATACGAGCTTGTGCCCGGATTGCTTGAGCATTTCAGCCTTCGTTACGAATCGGGCGAGCTGTCCCGGATAAGAAAGGTGATTGCAGTAGCTGCGAGCCATCACCGCTTCGCCTGGATTCACCCGTTTCGCGACGGTAATGGCCGCGTAGCCCGATTGTTTTCGGATACGCTCATTCGCCAACTCGGGATTGACGGAGGGGGACTCTGGTCGCTTTCCCGCGGCCTCGCGGTTCAAAGGAGTGAGTATTACGCGCTTTTGTCCAATGCGGATCAGGAGCGAAGTGCCCGTTCGGCCGACGATGGTCGTGGTCATTTGAGCGAACGCGCGCTTCGCGATTTCTGTGCATTCGTACTTCGTGTGATGCTGGATCAAATTGCGTTTATGGATCGCCTATTGGAGCTCAACTCATTGGCGGCACGTATTGAGCACTACACAAAAGTAGAGGCTGGATTTGGACAGGAAGCTGATTGCGCATTTTTACTTCTTCGCGAGGCACTCTACCGAGGTGAATTTGCACGCGGAGAAGCGGGTCGAATCATCGGAGCGGCCGAACGCAAAGGGCGAATGGTACTCGCGAAGGTCATAGAGGCGGGGCTCTTAAAATCTGATACGCCGAAGTCCAAAGTTCGGTTAGCGCTGCCGGCCAAAGCGCTGGCGACCTATTTCCCCCAGCTATTCCCTATCGACCCGTTCGGGAAAGGTTAAGTACGGGCCGAAAAACCGCCTATTAACTGGAGCCCACGCAACTGCTGCGATCGCAGTTAAAACGCGGCCAAACACATAATAGACAGTAGCTTAACCGCGCCCGCGCACGCCGAGGTTCAGCGTTTTCCGGCAGTAATTGAGACTGCGCTCCATGTGCTCGAGTTGTTGAATTTTGAGCGCCTCAATGTGGCGGGCGCGACCCTCGTCCGTGTCTTCGGTCAGATGTGGCTGAAGATAAGGCCGCCCCCGTTTTGCCAAAGCAAGAAAGCGCGAAAAATCGCGCGAACGTCCACGCGGGAACCAGCGCGTCCAAAACTCATCCGTGTAAACCGGTAAAATCACCGGCGGGCGCGCCGTAATCGGCTTACAATAAATGTGCACGTTAGCTGGGATGATTTCGGCTGCGCGCGCCACGATCGCTTTAAAGTCGGGGGTGCCTTCACCGAGCGGAACCCATTGCACGGCCACACCACCCTCCGTTTCGTAGACGACAGAATCACGCAAGTGAAACGTCACCGCGTAAGGGCCGAGTTCCTCAAGAGTCGTCATCGGATCCTCGGCGACGAATACTGGATTTCCCGTATCCAGATAAGATCCGACAAAATCTGGTCCCGCCGTCTCGATCAATTGCCTGGTTTCCCAAGCGAGGAGGTCTTTGTGATTCTCGAGGCCGATCTTCAGGCCGGCATCCATCGCTTGGTTGCGTACCTCACGCAGAATCTTGATGGCTGTCTCGATGTGACGCTCCACCGGACCGGGCGGAAAATGATAACGATCGGAGGCGAGCAACGTGCGCACGATGGGCGAACCCATAGCGGCGGCACGCTCGATATTTTTGCGCAACGTCGCGACTGCCTGCGTGTACGCTTCCGGCGTGCGCGGCAAGAGACCACCCCCGCCGGTCTCCAGGCGCAGGCCCAAATCTTTCGACCACGCGCGCACTTCGGCCCAGTGCCTTGGATCCATCACGCCCTTATCCAGTGAGTCTTGGAGAAAAATCGCGTCGAGCTGGTGCTGAGTGACGTAGTCGAAAAGTTGGCGGTCGTTCCAGCGCTGGAAGCGGAGACAATACGTATTGAGACCGAGACGCCAGGTGCGAGGGGCCGGTGAAGCTAAATCTCCCGCCATGAGCTGCGTGGCGGCACCGAGCGCCAAGCCAGTAAACTGTCGCCGCGTGAGCGTTCCAGCGGCGGCGCTCAAAGATTCATTCATGGGGACGATGGCGCACGATCACACGACGCGATCCGTCATCGCGCCGCCGCTTTCGTACGCAGCGAGATTTTGTAAAAAATGCCGGACGATCGTCTCGTCCTGATCATGGCGGCCGCCCGCAGTATGCGGGGTGATATAGCAATTGGGCGTGGACCACAGCTCGTGCGCAGGCGGGAGAGGTTCTGGGTCCGTGACGTCGAGATAAGCAGCCGCGATTTTTTTCGAGCGTAGCGCTTCGGCAAGCGCAGGCTGGTCGACCGTGGTGCCTCGGCCCACGTTATAAAATTTTGCGCTGGGGCGGCAGCAAGCAAGACGGCGGGCATTCACGTAGCCGGAGGTGGCGGGATTGGCCGGGAGGATGTTAACGATGTGATCGACCAAGGGGAGGACGCGCGTGAGCTCGGTTTCCGGCACGATGCGCACGCCGGTTTCGCTGCGCGTCTGGCGCCGGAGCGCGTACAGAGTCATCCCAAACGGGGCGAGTAACTCCGTGAGACGACGCCCGATCGCCCCGTAACCGAGCATAAGTACACTCTGGCCCGTGAGGAGACGCGAATGGTAGCGTCTTTCTTCATAGTGCCAGGACTGGTCCGTGAGTTGATCGCGGTGTGAGGGCAACAACTGACGTCCAAGCGAAAGCATCATGGCTAAAACATGTTGCGCGCAGGGATCGGCGAACACGGCTGAGGCGTTGGTGAACGCCGAGCCGCGCGTGCGAAACGTTTCTAGAAATTCTGGGGTATCGTAGCGCGTATAACCAGCGGTAGACACTTCCACCCATTTGATATTCGGATAACGCAGACAATCGACCGGGTCGGGCTGACCAAACGCGATATCGGCCGAGGCGAGCGCAGGGTCAGTCTGACCGGCGACCAGTACCGAGGTGCTGGCGGCGGCAGAAGTGACGAGTCGATGGGCGCGCGTGCCGTCATGCAGCAACTTTGTGACAGCGGGATCGAATTTAGTGTTGGTCCAGATCGTGAGAGCCATGGCGGGTAATGAATAAATAAGGCGGAAGCGATGACGCGGCGGTTATTCGTTTTCGGAAAATTCGCAGAGCGTGTGGACGTTGAGGCCCGCGGCGCGAAGTTTAGCGGAGCCACCGAGCTCGGGTAGGTCGATGATGCCGGCGACGCCCACGACTACGCCACCGAGTCGGCGGAATAATTCCGTCGCAGCCAGTAAGGTACCACCCGTTGCGATCAAATCGTCGAGAATGAGGATGCGGTCACCGGGTTTGCAGGCGTCGGCGTGGATCTCGACGGTCGCGGTACCATACTCGAGGGCGTAATCGGCAGAAATGGTTTTGTGGGGCAACTTACCCTTTTTGCGTACGAGTACGAAAGGCTTGTGCAATTGGTAAGCCAGTGCGCCGCCGACAATAAAGCCACGCGCGTCGACCGCTGCGATTAGGTCGATTCGCTGCTGCGTGCAATCCAGCGCAAAGGCCTCAACCATGACGCGAAACGCCTCGGGGTCGTGAAACAATGTGGTCACATCACGGAAATTAACGCCGGCCTTGGGCCAGCCGGGGATCGTGCGGACCCGCGCTTTGAGAAAATCGGAGAAATTGGATTGGGCCATGAAAGTGAAGAAGGGAGATATGCCAGCGCCGCGGTCGGAAAAACAGGACAGCGCCGCGCCACCCTAACGGTCAAGAGCGCGACGCGAGACGCTCATCATTTAGTCGTCGCCGCGGCCAGGCGCAACGCGGTCGCGCGTAAGTTAAAATCCGTTAAAGCATCCGTGTGCTCGTGCGCCTCACGATCATCAATGCGCACCAAGCCTTCGCCATAAAGCGGTACGTGTTCATCGCGGTCCGCCCAGCGCGCCCAAGCGTAACCCACGAGCGCAGGGTGCGTACAAGCCCGCTCCAAGGACGCACGCCCGCGCGACAACATCCGCTCGATCGGGCTCAATCTCGGCAACTCGCCCGGCGCCGTCGGCCGCTTGAATGTTTCTGCGGTCCAACTAAATTCACCGACCAACACCGGCATGCCTTGCGCACGGTTCGCCACCTCGATGCGCGACACCACGGCCTCGTCACGGCAAGTGAGCGACACCACATCGACCTGAGGTGCGACGCATTCCGCCAGCACCGCCGCGCCGGGATTCGTGGTAAAACGACAGCCTAAAATTAGGTGGTGCGGATCGTGTCGCCGAATCGCCGCCGAGGTCACCGCGAAATACCGCCGCGCAAATTCTCGAGCGAAACGTTCTTGGTCGCGCCGATAGCCCGCACTCAGTAAAGCCATATCAGCCAACGTGATTTGGCGGAGGGCTTCTTTGTTGGGCAGAGAGAGATCCCAGGCCCGCGCCATAGTCGCCAATTCGCCACCGTGCGCGGCGAGGGTAAATTCCCAAGCCGCGTGATAAGCCGGGAAACTCGGTTCCAAGCTTAAACAAATCTGCAACAGCGAGGGTCGCACCGCCCGTTTCGCGCCGTCGTCTTCGCCCGAGCCTGCTTCACCGTCCGGCTGCGCCCAAACGAGGTCATCATCGGTGAAGTAGCCGATCAACTCGCGGCTAAATACCCGCGCCAACGCCCGCTCCGCCGCGCGTTGATCGCAGGCGGCGACCCAACGAGGATCGAACACATCCGGCACTTTCGCTCCGCCGAGGCGGATTGTGGTTTCGGGCGCCGCTTGCCGAAAATCCATCATTTCCGTGAACGCGACGCCACAATCATAAAACTCCGCGTCGGCCCAAGCGCCGATCGTGTTGAAGCCCCACGCCGAGATTCGCGTAAGCGCGGCATCGGCGAAAATTTTAGGTTCTACCTTTCCATAATGCGCATCCACGGCCGCGGCATAGGAGCCGAGTTGCGCGGTGCGACTACCGGTGGTACCGGTGCGGTTCAGGCCATTTACGGCCCGACTAAAAAAAGGCTGATTACGGGCATCAACGAACCACCATTGACCGGCGCGCGTGAGTCCGACGCGAACATGACCCGCCGCACCGCGGAGGGTCTCAATCCGGAAGTCTTGCATAGTGAGTTGCGGGGTCTGGGCCCCACTCGCGTGCGCCATGAAGGACGACGTTGCCGATGCGCGCGCCAAAAGAAAAGCGCGCATTCAGCGCCTAATTTTTTGCCTCGTTGCGTTCAATGCTCGGACTGACGGATTAAACCTGGGGCAGTTTCTCCAGGAACCCAGCGTCCTTCGATGAGCACGGTCTTAGGGTTTTCTGGTAGGCCAAATGCATTGCTGTGTAATTGTTCGACCACCAGATCCACGGCCGCCGCGCCTACGCGCTCGTTGTTTTGGTCGATGCCGCTGGCCCCGGGAAGTTCGGCCGTGAGATCCAGATGCGCAAAACCGATGGGTTGCCCAGCGGCGGTACGCTCACGGCGCAACCGCGACGCGATCCCGGGCTCGGTGGTGAGCACGACCTCAGGGCGCTCCGCGCGGAGCCAACGTTGCAACACCCGCGGCCCAAAATCGTCTTCTAGTAGCAACGGGAAAACGACGTTGGCGTCGCGCTGCTCATGCCGCGTCAACAACACCGACGAGAGCCAATGGTGATCGACGCGCTCATCGTGCGCGCGGCTGATCACCAATCCAATCCGGCGATACCCGAGCCCCACTAGCGAACTCAAGGCCAGCCGGATGGAGTGAATTTGGTGGTTCACCGCTCTATGCAACCGCGGGCTCGCCAGCGAAAAGCCCAAGGCGGCCACCGCGTGATTAGCCCACACCTGTTTTAGCAAAGTACCCGGCCGCGGTACGGGCGCGAAAATCACCCCGCGAATCCCACGAGCGTGCAACACCTTCTCCAGCCGCGCCTCGCTCAACCCACTTCCGCCCAGCCGGAAGGCTTCCAAACGGTAACCGTGGCGCGCCGCGCCCGCCTCCGCCCCTGCCCGAAAGCGCCGCAACGACTCAGCGTGCTGCCGCGATACATTCGTCGGAAAACTCTCCGCGTACGCCAACACCTGCGCATTCGCCCCGATTTTGCGCCCGCGCAATCCGGCCATGAGCGCCGAGACCAGCGGATTGCGCCGATAACCCAGCCGCGCCGCCTCCGCTAACACCCGCTCGCGCGTCGCCACCGGAATACTCGGCGCGCGCCGCAACGCGAGCGACACGGTCATCACCGAGACACCCGCCGCCTGCGCGACGTGCTTCATGGAGGGCTGAAGAGAGTGATTCACTTTACGGTTAAAATATCAAAGGTCTCGCGACGTCTGGCGAGCTGCTTCTTGATTAAAAAACCCCTAGGATTGCGATGCATTGGCCCTTCCCTGCACCCGCTTTTCCACCCAACCCAGCATGAAAACCTACCTTGCTTCACGCCTGTTCACTGGCCTCGCCCTGATCGTTCTGACCGCTACACAAGCCGCCGCCCAAACGGTCACAGCAAACCCGGCGGTGACCCCGACAGCAAACGACCCCGTTCAGCTGACGCCTTTCGAAGTGAGCGCGGGCCAAGACAAAGGCTATGTCGGACAAGATACTCTCGCCGGTTCACGACTCCGCACCAATCTCAAAGATCTGGCCGCCGCCATCAGCCCAATGACGGCGGAGTTTTTGAGCGATATCGCCGCCACCAACATCATTGAAGCCACCGAGTACGGCGTCGGTACTCGCGTCGACACCGACGATGCCCGCTCCGCCGGTCCCGTGGCCGACGGCTATAACGACAGCATACGCAGCATCCGCGTGCGCGGTCTGCCCGGCGCCGGTCGCAGTATCAATTTCTTCGGCGCCCCGGGCGAGGTCGACACCTACATTGTAGAGCGCATCGACGTCTCGCGCGGGCCAAATTCCATTTTGTATGGCTTCGGTTCGCCCGCGGGGCGACTCAACGTCACCACGAAGCAGGCCCAGACCAACAAAAACGCCTATTCGTTTTCTAACCGCATCGACGACTGGGGTGGTGAGCGCTGGACGGCCGACGCCAATCTTGTGCTCATTAAAAACAAACTCGCCCTGCGTGCGGTTACGTTACGCGGACGCGAAGACTCGTGGCGCTCCTCGGGCAACAACGATCAAGATCGCTACTTTCTTGCGGCCAAATGGCAGATCGACCGCAAGACCACATTTAAAGCCGAATTCGAACAAGGCGCCATCAAGCGCTTCGTCCCCAGGCCTTTCTTTGGTAACGACAACACCTCGATGTGGGACGCCAACGGCCAGCCGATATTCAATAATTTTTCCGCAAGCTATGTCCCTGGAACGTCCGGCACTGGCGTAACGGGCACGCCGGGCACGCCCATACGCGACACCGGCACAACCAACGTGGTCGGCGTGCAGGAGCGCTCCGGCGGCGATTGGGTCGTGGTTAGCAACCGCTTCTCCACCGCGCAAAATTACCGTCAATTCACCTACTCAGAAGCGCCCACCGGCGGCCTCCTCGCCAACGATTTCGCCCGAGGCCGCAGTAATCCGAAAGCCACGCCCGAGGCCAACTGGGTCAATGGCAATTTCAAGGTCCATAATTTTTCCACCTTCCTTCAGCGCGAGCTCACCAAAGGGGTGAACGCTGAAATCGCCTTTAACCGCCAGACGAGCAAGACCGAGACCCGCAATCTGGCCTCGTGGAACCACTACGGTGTAAGCGCCGATACGAACCGCTACCTACCCAACGGCCAACTACGTCCCGCGGGAAACCTTTATTACTACGACGTATCCCCTGACCGCCGGCCTTCGAGCGCGCAGGTTAATCAGGGCCGCGCTACGCTGTCTTTGGAGAGGGGGTATCGCGACTGGATTAACGTCCGCCTCGCCGGCCTCGGCGAAATGAGCGCTAGTAAAACGCGCAGCCAAATCCTGCAGCAATATTGGCTCAAAGGGCCCTCACTTTCCAGTGGCGGGGTGTTTAACCCCACACCTGAAAATGGCGCCAACCAAGTTTATTACCGCTATTACCTCGAGAGCCTGAAGCAGCTCGACGACCCAGATTTCCGTATCCCCGGACCACTCAATCTTAGCAGCGCCACGCCTTATCAAGACCCGCGCACCGGCGAGATTAGCAACATTTACATGCGCGAGTTTAATCGCGCTCAGGGCAATATCGGCTTTGCGGACCGCAACACTAGCGCCTACATGGGCGTCGGCCAAGTTTACCTTTGGAAAGAGCGTATCGTCGGTACGTTTGGCTACCGGAAAGACCGTCTTAAAAATTGGGTCGGCGTCGCCGTTCGCGATCCTGCCGGCGAAGCGGTGGCCGCCAACACTGGGGTCTGGACTCCAGTCGATCCGAGCACCGCAAAGTATTCCATTTTTACCGGCCAGACCCGCACCACCGGTGGCGTCGTTCACTTCACGAGTTGGCTATCTGGCTTCGTGAATGCCTCCAACAGCCTCAGTACTCCAGGCACCAATTACATTACCCCGACTGACCCCAACAAAAACACCATGGCCGACCTCGTGCGCTCGCCCTCCGGCAAGACCACCGACTACGGCCTGAAACTTACGCTTCTGTCTGGCCGCATCTTTGTCACCGGCACCAAATTCCACACCGTCTCCAAAGACGAGTTTGGTTTCTCCGGTTTTAACAAAGGCAATATAGTCAACATCTGGACCGCCCTAGGCAACTCTACCGCGCTTAATGCCGCCGAGACGGCGGTAGCCCTGAAGCAGGCCGAGATCATTAACCAAGTGCAGGGCTACATGCAGGACTCCGAGAGCCGCGGCCTCGAACTTGAGGTTGTCGGTCGCATCACTCAACGCTGGTCAGTCTCGGCTAACTACTCGAAGAACGAGACGGTAAAATCTAACATCGCCCGCGAATATCGCGCGTACATCGCCCACTGGAAGCCCTACTGGCTCAAATACAAGGACCTCTCGATCCCTCAGAACACCACCCAACCCCGGCCGCAGAGCGCCGTCAGTTCAGTCGATTGGCGCACTCCGACGGAAATCGCCAACACCGGCGATTTCACGGTCAACACCGACAGTGTTAACGAGGCCATCGCTGACGCCGAATCCGCGTTTTTTGACAATCCGTACGTGTTCCAAGGCAAACGTAACGTCGGCGATCCCCTCCATAGCGTTAATATTCGCACCCGTTATGATTTCGCTAACGGCTGGGCCAAGGGTCTTAGCATCGGTGCAGGTACGCGCATGCGCTGGGAGCGCGTTGCCGGCGCCCGCTCGGAATACACCTTCAACCCCGGTTCGAGCTATACCGACGCGCTCAACGGCCGCACCCTCACCACCGTCACCACCGTCAACGCTAAGGACCAAAACGTCTACGACGCTCAAATCGGCTACTCCCGCAATTTACTCAAAAACAAGATCAAGTGGAGCATCCAACTCAACGTGAACAACCTCACCAACCAGCAAGAGTTGATCGTCAACAATCTCCACCCACGCACCCTTACCCCACTCACTTATCGCTACCAGGATCCACGGCAGTTAATTCTCACCAATACTGTTTCGTTCTGAGTTTGGACCTGATCGGTCCGTGCGCTGCGCCCATACTTCGCCCATGAACTTCATCCCGCGCTTTGCTGCTAGCTTCATTGCGCCGGCCTGCCTGGTTCTGGGCGCGAGTTGGACTCCGCCCACGGGCACGCAACTCGCTCGCCTCGACCGCGCGCTTGCCAATTCGCACGCTCAATACGATCCCGCCGAGCAGATGCTCCGGCGACCTTTCTCCTCTCCGGGCTACCATACAACACTCACAGGCGGATTGGTGCACGGCACCAAGGACTCGCTGTCCTACGCAGTCGGCCTGCTCGATACCGGTCGCTCCGTTGAGCTGGATCGTGCGGTTGCCATCATCCGGCGCGTGGTCGCCCTGCAAGACAGCGATCCGGCCAGCAAAACTTACGGCATCTGGTCGTGGTTTCTGGAAGAGCCCCTCGCGCAGATGCGCCCGCCCGATTATAACTGGGCCGATTTCAACGGAGTTTCGCTCCTGCAGATCGCTCGCGATCACCGCGAACGTCTTCCAGTTGATCTCGCGCGCGCCGTCGATGACTCGATCCTTTACGCGTGCCGCGCGATTAAGAAGCGCAACGTCGGCCCCAGCTACACCAACATCGCGATCATGGGCACCTATGTGACGCTCGTCGCTGGCGAACTCTACAACCTGCCCGAGTTCAAGACCTACGGGCTCGAGCGGCTACGCCGCTTCCATGAGCACACGATGGCGAACGGTGCCTTCGAGGAATACAACAGCCCCACCTACACCCTCATCGCTTTGTACGAACTCTCGCGGCTCAAAGCCCATGTGCAATCAAGCGAAGCGCAACCGATGATCGACACCTTGGTTCGCCGCGCCTGGGAGGAGATCGCGACGCACTTCCATTCGCCCACGCGCCAATGGGCCGGCCCGCACAGTCGCGCCTACGCCTCCCTCAATCGCCCCGCTGCCCTCGCCGCCATCCAACGCGGCACCGCCGGCCGCGTAGACCTCGGCGCCGACGATCCTGATCGAGAAGAACTTCGCCTGCCGCTAGCCTGCCCGCCGGATCTCGAGCCGCTGTTCGGCCCGCTCGCGACGCCGCGCACCGTCAGCGAGACTTTTATTAAGCGTACCGAAATCGTCGGCACCTCGTTTCTGCATCCCAAGTACGCCCTCGGCTCGGTCAACCAAGGTGATCTATGGAATCAGCGCCGCCCCCTGCTGCTCCACTTCGGCTCAGCCAGCCGCCCCGGCTACGTACAGCTGCGTTTTCTCAAAAATAATTACGATTTCTCCTCCGCCATCTTCACCGGCGCCCAACGTGAGAGCCTAGTCCTCGGAGCCGTCCATCTCATCACCGACGGTGGCGACACCCATATCTCTCTGGACAAAGTTAAAGCCGGGAAAATCCGAGCCCGCGATTTACGGCTGCGTTTTGAAGTCGGCGGTACGGCCGCCCAACAAGTTCAAGTCACCCCCACAGGGTTCACTACGCCCGATCTAAATATCGCCGTCGCCTTCGCCCGGGCGCGCTTCGACGGGCGCGAGGCCACGATCACGATTGGTAGCGACCAAAATAACCGATGGCTCGACGCGGTGTTCTACAGCGGCCCGGAACGCGAATTTGATCTCGCCGCGCTCGATGAAGCGTTTGCGGCGTTCACATTTTGCGTCGGGAACGCCGTCACCCCCGCTATCAAGCTAGAGACCGGCCGCGCCACCGTCTCCGCCGCTGACCTGACGCTTACCGCTCCGCTCAAACCCGCGCCCCGACGCTGATACGTCGCTGCCGGATAAAGAGCAGGAGGACAAATCCGTGGCACCTACTCAGGCCAGTGAATTCACGACCTCACTTTACGATTAAAGCATCTAAGGCCTCGCGGCCTAAGTGGAGACGCGTCTTCATAGAACCAACCCCCAAGATCGCGACGCGCCACCCGACGTGAACGCGCCACTTAATTTAACCCTATCTGCATGAAAACCACAACCGTCACCCGCTTGCTCGCTCTGAGCGCCTGTCTCACCTTCGCCCTTTCCGCCCGCGCCCAACTTGCCCCAACTCCTTCCACCACGCTCGCGGCGCCGCTGAGCGAAAAAGACAAAGAGGTGGTTAAACTCAACGTCTTCCAGGTCGTCGCCGAAGATGACGACGAGTACCGCGCTGCCAACACCACCACGGGCACGCGTTACAACACACCGGTCAAAGATCTACCGATGAATATCGAGGTACTCACCCCGGCGTTCATGCGCGACATAGGCGCCCTGGATATCCGCGATGCTCTCGAATACGTTTCGGGCATACAGCTCGACACGACCGCCGGCGGCGTCGGCGGCACCAAGGATAACCCTGAAAACACTACGCTACTGATCCGCGGTATCTCGGCCGGCATGAAAAAAGACGGCTTCGCTCGCTTCGTCCCGATGGACCCGATCACCATGAGCCGCGTCGATATCATCAAAGGGCCCGGCGGCGCGCTCTACGGCCAAAACGGCACCGGAGGCGTCGTCAACGTCAGCAGCATCCAAGCGAGCAACCGCCCCGTGGTGCGCCTAGGCACCACAATTGGTTCCTTTGATTTCCGCCGCGCTGAGCTCCTTGTTTCCGCGCCTTTCGGTAAAAACAAACAGTTAGGCGTCGCACTGCCCATGTCCTACCAGACGACCAAGAGCAACGCGATGTACTACCAGATGGACACGTTCGTCATGAACCCGACCGTCACCCTCGCACTCGGACCCAAGACCAAGGTGCTCGCCTCCATCGAATCCCGCTTCAACACCCGCGACAATATCCGCAATTTTTTTCTCACCGACAACACGCTTGCGCCCGACGGCACGCCTTACGGTACATTGATCGACGGCCGCCCGGGCACCTCCCGCGTTCTCACTACGCCTAATCAGCGCGACTTCCGCTTCGAAGGCCCTGACACATTCCGTAAAGAACGCACCTTCGTAACTACCTACCGCCTCGACCACAGCTTTACCGAAAATATTCAATGGTGGGGCGGTTTTAGCTCTGAAGACATCAATGTCCGCAGTCGCAGCTTCGGCCTGGCCCTACGTAACGCCAACGACAGCTCCATCCCGCTAAAAATCCGCAACGACCCGCGCTTCCTTGCGATGTTGCGCCCATCGTCCGGGACCAACCAGCCGCAGATTCTCGATATCCGGCCGGACAACATCACCAACTCCGCTCGCACCGTCCGCCCCACATGGAAAAGCGAACTCTACTTCGCCTTCAAAACCGGCTCGGTGCAGCACCGTATGATTACCGGTATCAGCTACGGACCGCTCCGCTCCGGTAACAACGCCCCCAATCAAAATTTCTACTACGGCAACACGGGTGCGCCCACCAATGTGGTCACCCAAGCCTGGGAAAATATGTCAGCTGAGGCGATCCTCTCGCGCTTCCGCAATCCGCGCGATTACTCCTCGGTGAAACGCTGGGACTACACCGCCATCAACCAATACCCGCAAGGCCCCGAGACTGCTCCAGGCGTCAAATCCTCCTACCTCACGTCGCTCTTCTGGGACCGCAACCTCTACGCCAATCTCCAAAGCAGTTTCTTTAAAGACCGTTTCCAAACCATCATTGGCGTCTTCGATTCCCGCAATGACCGTGCCGGCAACGTCTACGACACCGACGGCAACTTCCTATGGAATGGCGCCGCGCCGGCGAGCAGCGGTTCCACGCTCAACGGAGTTCGCCGCCCAAAGCCCGTGCGCAACACCGCCCCGAGCCTCACCGCCATCTGGCTACCCGTGGACTGGATTCGCCTTTACGCTAACTCAATGAGTGCCGTTGACCCCGGCCCCGCTTACTCCGCCTACGACGGCAACGGCGTACCGCTCGATGGGGCCACCGTGAAAAACGCCGAAGCCGGCATTCGCTTCGACCTATTTAAGAGCAAATTGCTCGTCAACTTGGCCGGCTTTGCGATGAGCGACAAAGACCGCCCCGTGAATTTCGGCGCGGCCATTCAAAATTTACTCATCGCTCCCACCGGAACAGTCAACGGGTCTGGCTTCGGCGCCTTCGTCAAAACCTCCACCGATTCAAAGGGCTTCGACTTGAAGGTGGACTATATCCCGCTGCGCAATCTCCGCTTCAACTTTGGCGTCTCCCAAAACGACGTTCAAATCAAAGAGATCGCCCCCTTCGCCACCCCTGCCAATCCCGACGCGGTGCGCCTGCTAGCTCAGCAAAACTTCGTCGCCGCCGGCGGCAGTTCGAGCCGTTACCTCGGTAAACCTTCAACTGACATCTCTAAATACACCGGCAACGCCTTCGTGCGCTATGAATTCAACCAAGGTCTGCTGAAAAACACTTGGCTGATGTTCGCCACCAAATATCTCGGCGAACGCGAAGCTGAACTCATCAGTGTCGCAACCGCTACCGGCGCCATCACCGTCGACCGCCGACTGGTCCCGTCGCACTACCTCTACGATTTAAACATGGGGTACCGATACAAACTCGGTCGCTACAACACCTCGGTCCAGCTCAACCTCGCCAATCTCGCCGACGACGACAAATTCTACGGTGCCGTCTGGCAGACCGGCCGCACCTACCGTCTCAGCGCCACGCTCAACTTCTAAAAATCCTGCGCGTTCCGCGCCCCACCACTTGAAGGCGAGGCTCATCAAGCCTCGCCTTTTTTTGCGCCCAAGCGCCCGCAAAACGTTTTACAAATCTCCGCACCTCAGGCGCTCTTAAATCCTCCCCATGTTCACCCCTCGCCTCCTCCTTATCGCCTGCTCGCTCACGCTCATCGCCACGATGCACGCCGCGCCCGCTCAACTCAAAGCCCTCATCCTGGACGGCCAAAACAATCACAGCTGGGCCACCACCACCCCGCTACTCAAACGCATTCTCGAAGACACGGGGCGTTTTACCGTCGATGTTTCCACTTCACCCGCCGCCGCACCCAGTGCACCGCGTCTGCCCAAAGACGCCACGCCCGCGCAAAAAACCGCGCACGCCGAGGCGCTCCAAAAACACGCCGCCCAACTCGCCGCCCACCAAGCCGCCGCGCCCGCGCTCTGGGCGAAATGGCGCCCCGTATTCGCCAACTACGACGTAGTTATTTCCAATTACAATGGCGAGCGTTGGCCCGCCGCGGTCGAAGCCGCTTTCCTAGCTTATGTAAAAAACGGTGGCGGCTTCGTCTCCTATCACGCCGCCAATAACGCCTTCGCCGACTGGCCCGAATACAACGCGATCATCGGCCTTGGCGGTTGGGGCGGTCGCAACGAAAAATCCGGCCCCTACCTCCGCCTCCGCGCCGCCGGTTGGATCAAAGATCTCACCGCCGGCCCCGGCGGCGGCCACGGCCCCCAACACGAATTTCTCGTAGAGGCCCACGTGGCCGATCACCCCATCCTTCGCGGCCTACCCACCCAATGGATGCACGCCAAAGACGAACTCTACCACGGTCTGCGCGGCCCCGCCGAAAACGTCACGGTCCTCGCCTCCGCACTCTCCGATAAAACCAACGAGCACGAGCCTATGTTGATGGTGATCCCCTACGGTAAGGGTCGCGTCTTCCACACCACGCTCGGCCACGCGATCGACGCGGTGCACGGTCTTGGTTTCCAAATCACCTTCGCCCGCGGCGCCGAATGGGCCGCCACCGGCCAAGTGACGTTGCCCGCGCCCGCGGTCGCCGCGCTGCCCGCTAAAACGGCCGCGCTGCGACCCGTGCGCTAATGGAGCGAAACCACCGCTCGTTCATTGGTCTTCGACCGGCAGGCAAACCAGATCGATGTCCACGGACAGGCGAGGGAAATCGCGTACAAAGAAATTAATTCGCGGTGCCGCCCTTGAGTGCGAAGCACGCTTCGGCGTTCACGAACGGCATGACCTGTACGAGCAGGTCGGCTTGCTTGAAAAACAGGTGCTTACAGTCAGATAGGATTACGCAGCTTGCAGCGGGGCGACCATCGCTTTGATCTTCGTCCCGACGGTGTTTACCGCCTCGCGTAGATCGTAAGCCAATTGAACGCGCAACCAATAGCCCGGCTCTTGGCCAAAGAAGGCGCACAGGTGGAGATCGGTTTCCGCCGTGATACCGCGCTTCTCGTTTACGATTTCATTAATGCGTTGGTGTGGAAGCTTCGCATCCTCGGCGAGGCGGTAGGGCGTTATAGCCATGGGCGCAAGGAACTCCTCGCGGAGCAGCTCGCCGGGATGAACATTGATGTGTGTTTTCATGGGCTCAGTGATAATCGGTGATTTCTACGTTTTGTGCGTTGTGTCCGGCCCAGCGGAAACAAACGCAGTATTTGTCGTTAACTCGGATGCTGTGCTGCCCTGACCTCTTGCCTTTGAGGGATTCGAGGCGGTTTCCAGGCGGTAAGCGCAATTCGTTCAGGTTGGAGGCGGCTTCAAGTTGGGTGAGTTTTCGAAGGGCTACTTTGTGGATCGAGGCGTGAAGTTCAGCCGGACTGCGGCCTAGCCAAAGATCACAGGTTGGTTCATCGGAGAATGATTGGATCACGATGTAATGAACAGACTATGCACAGACGGCGTGCATCTCGTTAAACAAGACTATGCACGTTAAGCGTGAATGTTGGCCGACGAAACGATGAGCGAAGACGAGCTGAACCCCTTGTTTAGAATTTAAAAAAATATGATGTCACAAGGGCTTTGTTTTGCGGTGCTTCATTCTCAATTGTAAGTTATTTTATGTAAACTATTTAAACACAAAATTAATCTTATATTTAATACCCGTCTGCCTTGCATGCAGGCAGCGGTACAGCGATGAGCATTGAGCTGATAACCTCGTGCACTCTGCGCGGGCGATTGGGCGCAGCCGCGGAAAGATTCGTGCAACGTCTTAGCCCGCTCTCCGTCTCCCGCTTGCCGCTCGGCGTACTTTCACTAAGGTCGCAACGGTTACGTTGTCCTCAACCCTTTACCCTATGATTAGCTTCTCCCGCTTCGTTTCCGCGCATTTGGCCGCGTCGGTCGTTTTCGTTTTCGCTCTTGCCGGCCTCGCCGCCTTGCCCCTCCGCGCGGCGGAGCTCGTGGTCCAAGGCAAATCCGTCGTCGGGAAACTAAAGCCCATGGAGCGTAAGCCCGAAGCCGACATCAACCCCGCCTCCGACGAGGGCCTCCTCGCCCTCCAGCGCTTCAAGCTCCCGCCCGGCCTCACCGTTTCCCTGTGGGCGGCCGAGCCCATGCTCGCCAACCCCGTCGCGTTTAACTTCGACGAAAAGGGCCGCGCGTTCGTCGCCGAGACTTACCGCTACCGCTCCAGCGTCCTCGATATCCGCGACTACATGTGGATCCTCGAAGACGAACTCGCCAACCGCACGCAGGATGATTTCCGCGCAATGATTCTCCGTCGCTTCGGCCCCACGGGCGTCGCCGAGCTGCGCAAGGAAACCGAGCGCGTGCGCCTCGTCGAAGACCGCGACGGTACGGGCAAAGCGGATACGTCCACCTTATATGCCGATGGTTTCAACTCCGAGATCGACGGCATCGCATCCGGCATCCTTCCGCACCGGGGCACGGTTTACTTTACCAACATCCCGAGTCTCACCGCTTTCACCGGCACCAATAAAGCCGAGACGCGCAAAGACCTCAGTACGGGCTACGGCGTGCGGTTTAACTTCACCGGCCACGACATGCACGGCCTCATCGTCGGCCCCGACGGCAAACTCTACTACAGCATCGGTGACCGCGGCGCCCACGTCGTGACACCCACCAACACCATCGCCACGCCTGACGCCGGCTCCGTCTTCCGCTGCGATCTCGATGGCTCCAACGTCGAGCTCTTCGCCACCGGCCTCCGCAATCCCCAAGACCTCCTCTTTAACGAAGTCGGCGATCTGTTCACCGGTGACAACGACTGCGACCAAGGTGACATGGAACGCCTCGTGCACGTCGTCGAGGGCGGCGACTCCGGTTGGCGTGTCGGTTATCAACACGCCCCGATGGGCAACGCCGGCCCTTGGAACCGCGAGCGCCTCTGGCTCCCGCGCCACGCCGGCCAACCCGCCAACCACCTCGCCCCACTCGCCAACCTCGAGGACGGCCCCTCGGGTATCACCTATTATCCGGGCACCGGCCTCAACGATTCCTACCGTGGCGCGTTGTTCATCACGACTTTCGTCGGCAACGTCGCCCGCTCGGGCATCTTCGCCTACAAACTGAAACCTGCCGGCGCGACCTACGCCGTCGATACCGCGGAGCGTTTCCTCGGCGGCGCGCTGCCCACCGATGTGAAATTCGGCCCCGACGGTCGTCTCTATTGGACCGACTGGGCCGACGGCTGGCCCAAGTCCAAACGGGGCCGCATCTACGCCGTCACCGATCCCGCCCACGCCAAAGACCCGATCATCGCCGAGACCAAAGCCCTCATCGCCGCCGATCATACGAAAAAATCCCCCGCCGAACTCGCCGAACTGCTCGGCCACGCCGACATGCGCGTCCGCCGCGCCGCGCAATTCGAACTCGCCGCTCGTAAAAAGGACGGCCTCGCCGCGCTCACGCGCGTCGCCACGCAAACCACTGCCCCACTCTACGCCCGCCTCCACGCCATCTGGGGCCTGGGGCAGCTGGCCAACCAAGAAGCACCCGCCCGCGCGACCTTAGCCGCCCTCGCCACTGATGCCGAAGTCGAGATTCGCGCCCAAGCGATCAAACTTCTCGGTGATCACCGCGTCGCGAGCGCTTACCCCATTCTCCTCGCCGCCGTCCAAGACGCTTCGTCGCGCGTAAAATTCTTCGCCGCCCAATCTCTGGGTAAACTCCACCGCAAGGAAGCCACCCCCGCCCTCCTCACCGCCTTGCGCGCCAATAATAACACCGACGCCTACCTCCGCCACGCCCTCGTCATGGGCCTGCTCGGCAGCGAAGACCGCGCCGCGCTCACCGCCGCGATTTCCGATCCTTCCTCCGCCGTGCGCCTCGGTGTGCTCCTCACGCTGCGCCGCCTCGGCTCCGTGGAAGTCGCCCAGTTTCTCACCGACGCCGATCCCTACCTCGTCCGCGAGGCCGCGCTCGCGATCAACGACGCCCCCATCGACGCCGGCACGCCCGCCCTCGCCGCCTTCCTCCAAAAGCCCATCGCCGACGAAGCCGTGATGCTGCGCGCGATCAACGCCACCTTCCGCCTCGGTACGCCCGCTCACGCCGCCGCGCTCGCGACCTACGCCGCCCGCGCCGATGCCCCCGCCTTCCTCCGCGCCGAAGCCCTGGCCCAGCTCGCCCTCTGGCCCGCGCCGCCCCAACGCGACCGCATCGTCGGCGTCTACCGTCCGTTCGCCGAAAAAACCCGCGAGGCCGCACCTGCCGCCGCCGCGCTCGCCCCCGTGTTGCCCGCGCTCCTCGCCGTCGATGCGCCCGTCACCGTGCAGACCGCCGCCCTCAAAGCCGCCGAGAAACTCGAACTGCGCAGCGCCGCCGATACGTTCTTCGCCATCGTCGGTGACCCCGCGCAAAGCCCCGGCGCGCGGACCGCCGCCCTCAACGCCCTGAAACATTTTCAAGACCCGCGCCTCGCCGCCGCCGTGAAAATCGCCGGCGACTCCAAAGCCGCCGAACTCCGCGGCGCCGCGTTGCCGCTCATCGCCGGCCTCTCGCCCGACGCCGCCGCGCCCGTCATCAAAAACCTCATCGTCAACGGCAGCATCGCCGAACAACGCACCGCGCTCGCCGCCCTCGCCGTCTTGAAACACCCCGAGGCCGATGCGCTCATGGTCGCGCAACTCGATCGCCTCGCCGCCGGCCAGATCAACGCCAGCGTGCAACTCGAGCTCATCGAAGCCGCCACCACGCGCGCCACGCCCGCCGTGCAAGCCGCCCTCGCCACGCGCGAGGCCGCGCTCGCCCAAAACCCCGATCCGCTCGCGCCGTTTCGCGGCGCACTCCGCGGCGGCAACGCCAAAAACGGCGCAGAAATTTTCCACAACCAACCCGTCATGGCTTGCGTGAAATGCCACGCCATCGGCGGCCAAGGCGGCGCCGCCGGCCCCGAGCTCGGCGACATCGGCCCGAAATACCCGCGCGAATACCTCCTCGAATCTATCATCAAACCCAACGCGCACATCGCGCCCGGTTTCGACACCGTGGCCGTGACGTTGAAATCGGGCGGCGTCGCCGTCGGCACCGTGGGCGCTGAAACCGCCACGACGCTCACGCTCAAACCCGTCGAAGGCGCGCCCGTTGAAATCCAAAAATCCAATATCGCGCAGCGCGACACCGCACCGTCGAGCATGCCGGAAATCTACACGACGATTTTGACCAAATCCGAAATCCGCGACGTCGTGGAATACCTCGCCAACCAACGCGCTCGCCCGATGAAAGCCGCGCCCGAGATTCCCCGCGCGCTCCGCGACACCCGCGCCGAATACGAAGCGCGCGCCGAAGCTAAAGCCGCGCAATAATCACCGCGCGCCGCGTTCGTCGGCTGGATCACGCGGACCTCAGGACGACGGCAGCGGCGAGGTTTCGAGCGCGCGCCACGCCGCGAGACGCTCGAGCGCGCCCCGTTCGTCCACCGCGATCAAGAAAGCCCAAGCGCCCAACACGCGGCGATAAAACAAGGCGCGTTGCAGCGCTTCTTTTTTCTCGCCGAGCTCGGGCGGGGTGTTGCTGGCGCGCACCGCGGGTGCGGTTTTGGGGCGCACGGGACCACCCCATGTCAGCGCCGCTGCGCGAATTTTTTCATCCGAAGACGCACGCGCCCAAGCGAGAATCGCGGCGCGCCGCCCCGCTTCCCAACGCGCCACGACTACGGCGCGCGCTTGATTCTGCGCATCGACCTGCGCGTAACCCGAACGCCAAAACAACTCGTTGCGCACCGCCTCGCGATCACCGGGCAGGTAAATTTTCGCGGGCGTTTTTTCCTCGAGCGCGATGAGTTGTAATTCAAAGGCGCGCGCGGCCTCGGGAATATCGGCGACTTTTTTGGCAACGAGCGCGGCCTTCCACGCGGGGCGAATCGTCTCGGACCAGAGCTTGCGGATATTCGTCGGAGCGCCCGCTCGTCGCCGCGACCCGCCCGAGGTCGTTTCGGGCGCGGGCGTGAGATCGGCGCGCGTGCCAGCGAGCAACACCAGCGCCGCCGAAGGGTTTTGCTCGGCGAGCGCGGCGAGGAAGCGCTCGGTTTGTTGCTGCTGCGCGAGAAACGCGGGGTCGCTGACGCCGGGCGCCTCGGCATTCACGATGCGGTGGTAACGCTCGACCTGCGCGCGCACAGCCGGCGTGAGCGCGGGGCTTTCGGCGAGGACGGTTTCGATGAGCGTCGCGTAGCGCTCGAGCCACGCCTCGCTCGTGCGGAAAGGTTTATCAATGGTGCGATCCAACAACGTCGCCGCCGTGTGCGCCGCGGCGAAATCCGAAAGAGCCGGCGCGAGTTTTTTACCCGACATCAAATCAACGCCCAGCAACGCCTCCGGAAAAAGCCGTTCGTAGCCGCGCCATTTTTCCGGATCGGGGTCGGGATCGCAGCCGGCCGCGAGCGAATCTTCCGTCGTGGACGTGAAGCCGGCGATCCGCGCCGGCGCGGGCGTTTCAGACCAATCGGCGCAGGCGACGGGTTGCAGCCCACGAAACCACGCCGGATTGGCTGGCGCGGCGCGCGGCACATCAAGGTGGTGAAATCCGCCCGAGTGGCAGCAGGTAAAACAAAACACCACGCGCCCTCGCCCCAATCCGGCGTCGAGCGCGGCGCGGAGTTCCGAAACGGTGAGGATTTCCTTCGGGTCGGAGCGCCAGCTGGCCTTGGCGCCGCTGCCGGTGCGCTGCATTTGCCAGAGTGTGATCGCGCTCTCGCGGACTTTGCCGCGCGAAAGTTCGCCGTGATCACCGACGAAGAGCGTCAACGTCCCGCCCTGCGCCACGCGCGGCAAAATCTCGCGTTGCAAGGCCCCGAGAATCTCGGCCTTCGTCGCGGGCCGGTTTTCGGCGAGTTCGCCGGGTAACCACGATTCCACGAGCAGCCCGTCGTGTTTGTATTGGCGGCGCACATCGGCCAAAACCGCCGGCGCGCCCGGCCGGTTGCCCGCCCCGAAAAACGTCCACACGGCCTCGCGCGGGTAACGCGTCCGCCACGCGTCGTTGAGCGCGCGCGCTTGGAGGTATTGCGAGTAGTTATTGGACAGCGGCGTGCCTCCGCCCGAGATCACCACAAACGCATCGCCCGGCGCGACCTTAGGAGCCGGAAGCGTTGCCGTCGGCACCGTATCGAGCGTGGGCGCCACTCCGGTGGGCCCTGCGCAACCACCGCAAAAGCCCAAACTCAACACTACGAGTAACACAGGGTTAAAAACACGTCGGAACGCGGGGGTCATGCCCTCGATCACGCCCACCTGCCGCACGAGCGCAATTCACAATCATCGCGCGACCGCCCCACCCTGATCACGCGAGGGGTAAATTTCTCGGCCTGTTCATTCACGCCGCGCTCGACGCCGGGGCTACAGGCTGCAACCTCGGTTCATCTCATCTTCTATGGCTTCCCTCGACTCCATCTCCGCTCTCGAGAAATCCGTCCTCCGCCCCATCACCGAAATCGCCGCCAAACTCGGCGTCACGGCCGACGAACTCGAACTGCACGGGCGCTTCAAAGCCAAACTCCCGCTCGCCCGCATCGACGCCGCCCGCGCCGAGCGCTCACGCCTGATCCTCGTTTCCGCCATCACCCCCACGCCCGCCGGCGAGGGCAAGACGACCACCACCATCGGCCTCGCCGACGCCCTCACGCGCCTCGGTAAAAAAGCGGCCGCCGTCCTGCGCGAGCCTTCGCTCGGCCCGGTCTTCGGTCTTAAAGGCGGCGCCACCGGCGGCGGGCGCGCGCGCGTCGGCCCGCACGCCGACATCAACCTCCACTTCAACGGCGATTTCGCCGCCATCGAGAAAGCCCACAATCTCCTCGCCGCGTGCGTCGACAACCAACTGCAGAACAAGAAAAACGTCCTCGGCCTCGATCCGATGACGGTGCGCACGAAGCGCGTCTTCGACATGAACGACCGCGCGTTGCGCCGCATCATGATCGGTCTCGGCGGTCGCGGTTTCGGCGTCCCGCGCGAGACGGGTTTCGACATCACCGCCGCCTCGGAGGTCATGGCGATTTTGTGCCTCGCCTCCTCGCGCGCCGATTTGAAAGCGCGGCTCGGCGGCATTTTCATCGGTTTCACTCGCGAGCGAAAACCCATCTACGCCCGCGACCTCAAAATCCACGGCGCGATGGCCGCGCTCCTCAAAGACGCGATCGTCCCCAATCTGGTCCAGACGCACGAAGGCACGCCCGCGATTCTTCACGGCGGCCCGTTCGCCAACATCGCCCAAGGCACCAACTCGGTCCTCGCCACGCGGCTCGGCCTCAGCCTCGCCGATTACGTCGTCACAGAATGCGGTTTCGGCTTCGACCTCGGCGGTGAAAAATTTCTCGATCTCAAATGCCGCACCGCTGGCCTCTGGCCCGACGCCCTCGCGCTCGTCGCCACCGTCCGCGCCCTCAAATACCAAGGCGGCGCCGCGCTCAAAGAACTCTCCGCCGCCAACCCCGACGCCATCCGGCGCGGTTTCGCGAATCTCCAAAAGCACCTCGAAAACGCCCGCGTCTTTGGCCTCACGCCCGTCGTCGTGCTTAATCGTTTCCCGACAGACACCGCCGAAGAACTCGCCCTTGTGGTCCAGCTCTGCGCCGAGTTCGGCGTGCAAGCCGTCCCGAGCGATCACTTCGGCCTCGGCGGCGAAGGCGCGCTCGCAGCCGCCACCGCACTCGTCGCCGCTTGCGAAAAATCGCCGCGCCCGCGCGCGCCGCACTACGCCTACGAGCTGACGCAAACGGTCGAAGAAAAAATCACCGCCGTCGCCACGCGCATCTACGGCGCCGACCGCGTGGAGTTTGGCGCCAAAGCCCGCACCGATCTCAAAACCATCGCCGAACTCGGCCTCACCGGGCTGCCGATCTGCATCGCGAAGACCCAATATTCTTTCAGCGACCAACCCGCGCTGCTCGGTCGTCCGCGCGGTTTCACGTTTGTCGTGCGCGAGATCGAGATCGCCGCCGGCGCGGGTTTTCTCGTGCCGATCGCCGGCGAAATTCTCCGCATGCCCGGCCTGCCCGAAGTCCCCGCCGCCGAACACATCGACATCACCGACGACGGCGAAATCACCGGCCTTACTTAAATTAAAAAAATCGTTTCCGCGCCGCGCTCGCAACGCCGGCCCGCGCTCCGCGTCAGTCCCGCTAATCTCATTTTGCTTTTTATACCATGAAACTCCCCCTCGCTCGTTCCCTCGTGCTCCTCGCGCTCGCCTGCACCAGCAGCGCCAACCTCTCCGCTCAAACCGCCGCCACGCCCACCGCGCCGGCCGCGCCTAAAGTTACGTTCCCCGCACCGAGCCCCGCCGCCACGCTCAAGCAACGCGTCGGCCTCACCGACATCGAAGTCGCCTACTCGCGCCCGAGCATGAAGGGCCGCGCGATCTTCGGCGGCATCGAAGCGTATGGCCGCGTTTGGCGCACCGGCGCCAATAACGCCACGCGCCTCACCTTCAGCACGCCCGTGAAATTCCAAGGCACCAACCTCGACGCCGGCACCTACGAGCTGTTCTCCATTCCCGGCCAAGACACGTGGACGATCATCGTGCAGAAAGCCGCCAAGCAATGGGGCGCCTACGCCTATGACCAGAAAAACGATGTCGCTCGCGTGTCCTTCAAACCCGTCGCCCTCTCCGAGGCCATCGAAACGCTCACGTTCGACTTCGGCGATCTTCGCGACGAGTCCGCCACGCTCAACCTCAGATGGG
>CANHAH010000005.1 GCA_947458705.1 Opitutia bacterium
ACTTGGCTCGTGGCGGCGGTGGGCAATGTGAAGCCGTCGAGCGTGAGCGTACTGATGGAGCTAAAGCGCCAGGATTCGTCGGTGCGCGTGGGGAGCGGGAGCGTGGCGAATTTTTCGTAGGCGGCACGCTTGCGGGCGATCCACCACGCGGGGAGCGAGGGAGGAAGGCTCGCAAGATGCGCGGCGAAGGCTTCAGCGGTGAAACTGCCGACGAGATTCGCGGCAACAGTAAGAGAAGAGGCGGACATGGCGGTGGTGCGAGGAGGAGCGGGGATTAGCCGACGCTGCCTTCCATTTCGAGGTCGATGAGGCGTTTGAGTTCGACCGAGTATTCCATGGGAAATTGGCGGGCGAGGTCGTTGATGAAGCCGTTAACGGCGAGGCTCATGGCCTGTCCCTCAGTGAGGCCGCGCTGCTGCATGTAAAAAATCATGTCCTCTGAAACCTTGGAGACAGAGGCCTCGTGTTGGGTGGAATTTTTGTCTCCACGCACGCTGATGGCCGGGTAGGTATCAGTACGGCTGTTGGTGTTAATGAGGAGGGCGTCGCACTCGGTGTTGTTTTTGCAACCCTTGAGGTGCTTGGGGATGTGAACGACGCCGCGGTAGGTGCTGCGGCCTTGGCCAACGGAGATGGATTTAGCGACGATGTTGGAGGTCGTGTTGTTGGCGGCGTGAACCATTTTGGCGCCGGTGTCTTGGTGCTGGCCGTCGTTGGCGAGCGCGATGGAGATGACTTCACCGCGGGCGCGTTCACCTTTGAGGACGACGCCGGGGTATTTCATAGTGAGGCGACTGCCGATGTTGCAGTCGATCCACTTGATCTCGGCGTCTTCGTGAGCGATGCCGCGTTTGGTGACCAGATTGAAGACGTTATTGGCCCAGTTTTGGACGGTGATGTATTGGATCTTTGCGCCTTTGAGGGCGACGAGTTCGACGACGGCGCTGTGGAGCGTCGAGGTGGAGAATTTCGGTGCGGTGCACCCTTCCATGTAGACCACTTCGGAGCCTTCGTCGGCGATGATGAGCGTGCGCTCGAATTGACCGAAATTTTCCGCGTTGATGCGGAAGTAGGCTTGGAGGGGCTGGGCGACTTTTACGCCGGGCGGCACGTAGATGAAGGAGCCACCGGAGAACACAGCGCTGTTGAGGGCGGAGAATTTATTGTCACCGGTGGGGATGACTTTGCCGAAGAATTTTTTGAAGAGTTCGGGATGCTCGCGGAGACCCTCGGTGGAGTTGACGAAGATGACACCCTGCTTGGAGACGATCTCCTTGATGTTGGAGTAGGCGGCTTCGGAGTCGAATTGAGCTTCGACTCCGGCGAGAAATTTGCGCTCCTGCTCGGGAATTCCGAGACGTTCGAAGGTTTTTTTGATATCGTCAGGGACTTCGTCCCAGGTGCGTTTGGGTTTCTGGCCTTGCGAGAGGTAGTAGCGGATTTTTTGGAAATCGATATTCTCGAGATCCTTCGTTGCCCAGTGTGTGGGCATGGGCATCGAGAAGAACTTTTTGAGGGCCTTGAGACGAAACTCGAGGATCCATGGCGCCTCTTTTTTCACGGAGCTGATGTAGCGAATTGTGTCTTCGCTGAGACCGGTGCCGGCGTCGAAGGCGTACTCCATGTTGTAGGAGAAATTGCCGGCGGATTGGTCGATGCCGACGGCTGGATTTTCCATGGCTGCGGTTTCGGCGGAATCGGGCAAGATATCAGTTTCGGTGGGTGGCTTCATGGCGGCGGACGGAGCTTGGCGGTAGTGGCGGGTGGGCGAGGGGGGCCTTGTTTAGGCTTTGGCGGAGGCGAGTTCTTTTTTGATCCAGTCGTAGCCTTTGGCCTCGAGTTCGTGGGCGAGGTTTTTGTCGCCGCTTTTCACGATGCGCCCGTCGTACATTACATGCACGTAGTCGGGCACGATGTAGTCGAGAAGGCGTTGATAATGGGTGATGAGCAGTACGCCAAGACCTGGACCGCGCATGGTGTTAACGCCGTCGGCGACGATGCGCAGGGCGTCGATATCGAGGCCGGAATCGGTTTCGTCCATCAGGGCGACCTTGGGCTCAAGCATGGCCATCTGAAGAATTTCGCAGCGTTTCTTTTCACCGCCGGAGAAGCCGTCGTTGACGGCGCGGGAGGTGAACTTTCGGTCGATCTTCAGCAGATCCATTTTGGCATAGAGACGTTTGTAGTAGCCGGAGGCGTCGATTTCTTCGCCATCGGCAAGGCGGGCTTGAAGGGCGGCGCGCAGGAAGTTGGCGATGGAGACGCCGGGAATTTCGCTGGGGTATTGGAAGGCGAGGAAGATGCCGGCGCGGGCACGTTCGTCGGCTTCTTTTTCAAGAATGGAAACGCCGTCGAGGAGAACCTCGCCGCTCGTGATGGTGTAGTCGGGGTGACCGGCGATGGCTTTGGAGAGCGTAGATTTGCCGGTGCCGTTGGGCCCCATGATGGCGTGAACTTCGCCACCTTTAATGGTGAGCGATAGGCCTTTGACGATTTCCTTGTCTGCGATGGAGACGTGGAGGTTTTTGATTTCGAGTTGGCTCATGGAGGAGTCGGTAAAGGTAAGCGAGGAAGTGAAAGCGTAGCGGATCAGTTGGCGGAAGATTTGGCTTTGCCGCGGAATGTGATCTCGACGGCGTTGGCATCGAAGCCGGGAGGGAGTTCGGATTTGAGTTTAGCGAACAGCGTCTCGGGCAGATCGACGTCATGAGTCTGGCCCGTGACTTCGTCGTGGAAATGGGCGTGCGGGCGCAAGTTGGGGCAGTAGCGGGTGGGGCCGCGCTCAAAATTGACGGCCCGCACGAGGTCGCACTGGACGAGGGTTTCAAGGCAGTTGTAAACGGTGGCCAAAGAAATGCCGGGTAGCTCGGGCTTTACGCGGGCGAACACTTCGTCGGCGGTGGGGTGGTCGCGTTTGTTGAGTAGAACGTCGTAGACCAGTTCGCGTTGAGGGGTGGAGCGCAGGCCGCTGTCGGCGAGTTTTTGCGCGAGCCCGGCGGGGTGACGGGGTGGTTGGGTTGCGGTGGTCATGGGTTTTTTGAGGAAGGGGCAACAAATTGGAATGATTCTAAGGTGCAAGCGATAATTAGAATTATTCCAAAGAAGATTCTATGGCGTATGCTCGAAGGGCGGCGGCCCTTGGCTTTTCGGTATCACGCCAAGATCGCAGTTGGATCGGCTAAGTTGCTTTTAATCAAGGGCGCCAGCACCAATGCCACGGCTCGTAGGCGATGCCGTGAGCGTTGTTCTTGGGGAAGGATAGGTGAAAACCAAAACGAGTCGCCTGAGTATTGAGCCAAGCGAAGGCTGGGGTTAGAGCGAAGCCGGCCTCGAGGGGTGGATCGTTAAGCGTGGTGAGATCTACGGCGTGGCCGGTGTGGTGTTCACTGTAGCCGGGTGCCGCGACGAGGCGAAGGATATCCTCGAGTGGTCGTCCGGACTCGAGATGAGCGCGGATGATTTCGGTCTGGCGGGCGATGCTACGAAAACCGGAGATCGGGATTAGTTGTATAACCGCGGCTTCAGCGGCGCGATTGAGGCGCATCCAAGCCTCGGCGGCAGGAGGGGCGAGTTGGATGGCGCGTCCATCGTCGGTGTACGCGATAGTCACAAGGGAATTGATCGCGGCCTCGGACTGAAGGCTGAGTCCGCGACGTTGCGCGTAATCAGCCGGCAGTCCTAGGCTACGGTGCACTTCAGCAAGCGCGGCGGAGACCTCAGGCATAGAGCTAAATCGCCGATACGCTCGAGTGCCGAAAGGGCTTCAGCCGTGATGCTCGGCGAGCCAGCGTTCGGCTTCGATGGCGGCCTGACAACCCATGCCGGCGGCCGTAATCGCTTGGCGGAAAACGTGATCGGAGCAATCGCCTGCGACGTAGATGCCGGGTACGTTGGTCTGCACTTGGGAACCAGCTTGGGGTTTGAAGTAGCCACCTTCATCCACCTCGAGTGGCGGGGCAAACGCTCCGGTGTTGGGGATATGACCGATGGCGACGAAGATGCCTTTGACCGGCAGGACGGACTCGGCGCCCGTCTTCACATTTTTTATCTTCAAGCCACTCACAGCGCCCTCAGGTACGCCGAGAACTTCGAGTGGCACGCTATCCCAGACCATCTGGATTTTTTCGTGCGAAGTCGCGCGGTCAGCCATGATTTTTGAGGCGCGCAGCGAGTCTCGGCGATGTACGAGATAAACTTTGCTAGCGAAGCGCGTGAGAAACAACGCCTCTTCGGCTGCGCTGTCGCCACCGCCAAGCACGGCGACTTCCATCTTGCGGTAAAAGGCTCCGTCGCAGGTGGCGCAGGTCGTCACGCCCTTGCCGCCGTAGAGTTCTTTTTCGCCGGGTATGCCGGTAAGCCGCGGCGAGGCGCCGGTTGCGATGATCACGGTCTTGGCAAGGATGACACGGTCGCCGCAAAATAATTTGCGCGGCATCGAGGTGAAATCGACTTTATCGACGAGCGCTTGTTCGAAGCGGGTGCCGAAGCGCGTGGCTTGCTCGCGCATATTTTGGGTGAGCTGGAAACCATCGACCCCGTGCGGGAAACCGGGGAAATTTTCTACTTCGCTGGTCGTAGTGAGTTGCCCGCCAGGGAGGGGGCCTTCGAGCACGAGTGGATTGAGGCTGGCGCGGCCGGTGTAGATCGCGGCGGTGAGGCCGGCGCAGCCGGTGCCGACGATGACGACGTTTTCGACGGTGGGGGACGACATAGGAATAAGCAGCGACAGAGCGTTAAATGAGCGTAGGCGACAAGGGATTTCCCGCAAGTGACCTAGAATCGATTCATGTGCGGCAAATTCATTTTTCTTACTAGCCTAGAAGTTTGGCGCACCCCAGATGCTTAATCCAATGGACGGCACCACTTGGTGTCGTTCATTTTACAAACTACAAACACGCGCCAAGGCTCGATCAGTGAAGACGCGCTGCCAACATACCTCGATGAATTGGTCTTCCTTGTCACCCGCCGAACAGCTCGCAGCCGCGGATCGCTTGTTCAGGCACCACACACGCAAGCCTTAAGACCTTAACTACAATGAAAATTATCCCAGCCATATTTGAGCAAACAGAGATCCGTCGCGCTTATGATGAAAAGACAGAAACATGGTGGTTCTCGGTGGTGGATATCATCCAGGTGCTCACGCAAAAAAATAATTACCAGTCAGCTCGAAATTACTGGAAGGTTCTAAAGCATCGACTCGCGAAAGAAGGAAGTCAGTCGGTTACAGTATGTAACCAACTGAAATTACCTGCGGCCCTTGCCGAACTTTCTACCCGCCAGATTGCCGAGACCGCGGACGCCACCGGCATGACCGAAAACAAGACTGCCGCGAGGACAGGCGGGAAGATCGCCAAACGCGCCCGGCTAGAGCTTGAGTCTAAAACAGGCCAAAAGGTTGTGACCGGCGAAAACTTTCTTCCCCCTTCCACATTCAAGAAGGTGCTGCCGACGGCTAATGACTAACCCTATATTTATGAGACACCCCGTTACTTACCTCGCCCTCGCGCTGGCCGTTATGCCGCTCGCCCTTTCTGCAGCCGCCGATGATGCCCGTGCGATTCACGAACGTCTCATTACTTTCGACACCCACCTCGACACGCCCTCTAGCCTACGTCGACCCGGCTGGAACATTATGGAGCGCCATAACGTGAAAGACGATTTTACCCAAGTGGACCAACCCCGCATGGTTGAAGGCGGCCTCGATGGCGGCTTTTGGGTGATTTATACGCCCCAAGGTCCTCGCACGCCCGCCGGCCACGCTGCTGCGCGCGACACCGCGCTCCAGATTGCCGTGAACATCCACAAAATGCTCGCCGCCAATCCTGCGCATTTTGCACTCGCCACCACCGCCGATGACGCCGCGACGATTGCATCCACGGGTAAACGCATCGTCTACCTCTCAATCGAAAACGCTTTTCCGATCGGTCACGATCTCACGTTGGTAAAGACCTTCTACGACCTCGGTGTGCGCATGGTGAGTCCCGTGCATTTTGCCAATAACGACCTCGCTGATTCCGCCACCGACACCACCGGTAAACAATGGAACGGGCTCAGCCCGCTTGGCCGAGAACTCATTGCTGAGTGTAACCGGCTCGGGATCATCCTCGACGCCTCGCATGCCTCTGACGAGGTCTTCGATCAGATGATTACCCTCTCCAAGACGCCGATCATCCTTTCTCATTCCGGCGCCAAAGCCATCTGTGACCATCCGCGCAATATCGACGACGAGCGCATGAAGAAACTCGCTGCTGCGGGAGGTGTGATCCAGATGAATTCCCTGAGCGCTTACCTTATCCCTACGCCACCCAATCCTGAGCGTAATAAAGCCATGCAAGGCCTTATGGCCAAATACGGCGGCCGGCGTAACTTGAGTGCTGAGCAGACGAAGGAGATGGCAATCGAGCGTCGTGTGATTGAAGAAAAACATCCTGTGCCGATGGCCACCTTTGACGACTTTATGAAGCACGTGTTTCACACCCTTAAGGTGGTCGGTCCCGACCATGTCGGCTTCGGCGCGGACTGGGACGGCGGCGGCGGGGTGACGGGCATGGAAGACGTCGCTAGCTACCACAAAATCACTGCGAGCCTTCTCGCCGCCGGCTACAACGAAGCGGACTGTGCAAAAATGTGGAGCGGCAATACCCTGCGACTGCTCCGCGCGGCCGAAGCCTATGCCGCTAAGGTCAAAGTCGAGGCCGACGCTGCCGCCGTGACCGCTACTAAAGACTAACCGACGCTACTCTAGCTCGCGCGCGGTGGGAGCGGGCCTCTTAATAAATATCATGCAGATTGAAATTACTCCCGAAGCCGCGGCGTTGCACGAGCGCCTCTTTACGATCGACACGCACCTGGATACGCCGACGGCAAGTTTGCCGCGGGCGGGTTGGGATTTCGGCGCGCGGCACGACTATGTCGTCGATGGTACGCAATGCGATTTGCCCCGCATGGTTGCGGGTGGGTTGGATGCGGTGGTCTTTGCGGCTTATTTTATGCAGGGCGCTCGCACCGTGGCGGGTCACGCGGTGGCGCTCGCGGCAGTCCGTGGGATTTTGGAAAACACTCGCTCCGTGATTGCTGCGCACGGGGCACGATGTGGGTTGGCGTTGAGTGCGGAGGATGCGCTTAGACTCAAAGCGGAGGGCAAGCGCGCGATTTTTTTAAGTACAGAAAATGCCTACTCGCTTGGAACGGACTTGGGGGTGTTGCGGACATTTTACGAACTTGGGGTGCGCATGGTGGGTTTCACGCACATGCTCAACAACGAGGTGGCGGATTCCTCAACGGATCCGCGCGGCGCGGAGTGGGGTGGTTTGAGTTCATTTGGCCGGGGGGTGGTCGCGGAATGCAATCGCCTTGGAATCGTGGTCGATGCCTCGCACGCTTCGGATGCGGCGCTGGAACAGATGATCGAACTGTCGAGTGCGCCTGTAATTTTGTCGCACACGGGTTGTCGAGCGGTGTGTGATCATCCGCGTAATATCGGGGACGATTTATTGCGCCGGTTGGCGGCGCGGGGCGGGGTAATCCAGATGAATGCGCTACCGGTGGCGATGGTGCGGCGCACGGAAAATGAGGCGCTCTCGGCGGCCGTGGATGCGATTATGTCGCAGTTTCGTGACGCGGTGCTCACGCCCGAGGTCCGTGCGGAGGTGGGTAAGGCGTGGCGCGCGTTTGAAGGGAAATTTCCGCAACCGCAGGCTACGATGGCAGATTATGTTAATCACCTCGTGCACGCCGTGAAGGTGGCGGGTGTGGATCATGTCGGGATCGGTTGTGATCTCGACGGCGGGGGTGGGTTTCAAGGCTTACGCGACGTGGCGGCTTATCCGGCGATCACGCAGGCGTTGCTTGCGGCGGGGCTGAACGAAGCGGATCTTTCGAAAATCTGGGGCGGGAACACGCTGCGGGTTTTTCGTGCAGCGGAGCGAGCGCGAGCCTGATTTTAAGGTCGATTAAACCCGAATGCCGCAGTGTTAAGCGAGGATTTAGGCTCAATTCATGTGGGCATGGATTTTTAAGTTGGCGACGATTTATCGATTGATTTTATCTGCGAGTAATTACATGTAATTACTTAAGACTATGACGACACGTTTCCCCATTAAAATAATCCGAATCGGGAACTCACGCGGTGTTCGCATTCCCAGCGCGGTGATAAACCAACTTGGCTTAGATCGCGCGGGCTTAACCGCCGAGATACGTGCTGACGGACTCCTGCTCACGGCCCAAAAAAATAAACTGTCTTGGGCCAAGACAGCCCAGGCGATGGCTCAAGCCAAAGAAGATTGGTCCGACCTAGAAAATGCTTCCGCCGATGGCCTCGCCGATCTTTAAGCGCTACGGCGTATACTGGGTGGACCTTGATCCTACCCGGGGACGCGAGTTAAAGAAAACTCGGCCAGCCGTAATTATTAGCCAAGACGAGCTTAATGCCGTTCTCGATACCGTTGTGATATGTCCGCTGACCAGTTCCCTGCACCCGACTTGGAAGACCCGCCTGCAAATCACCCTCAATCATACCCCGTCTGAAATCGCCATCGATCAAATCCGCGTCGTCAGCAAAGATCGATTAACCCCAGAAAAAATGGGCGACTTGAGCCCTAAAGGGCAACAATCCCTGCGTGAGCTCCTCCACGAAGCTTACTGTGCCTGAGCACTCCTCGGCTGAAGCCACATCCGTCTGTATGGTCTGGCCTAGCCGCTAGGCCCAGCGCTTTCCGGAAAAACTTAAATTAAAATTCCCAAGTCAGGCCCACGCTCGGCAAAAGAGGCAATAAATCACGTGCTTCGCGAGTGGTCTTGACGGTGGGGCCCGACACCACGGGGGAGTAGGCGTAGCCGATGAGGTTGGTGCGGTTGTAGGCGTTAAAAAGGTCAACGAAGGCGGTGAGTTGGCTGCGGCGCCATTCCCATCGGCGGGTCACGCGGAGATCGAGGCGGTGGTAGTTGGGGAGTAGGTCTGTGTAGGCCGAGCCGACGACGCGTTGGGTGTAGCGTTTACCGTTACTAAGCGGGATTAGGATGTAGCTGACCTCGGTTGTGGGCCAGCCGCTGTGGTAGTGCCAGGAGGCGCTGAAATTCCAACGGGTGCTCAACGCGTACGTAGCTTCGATTCGGGCGGTGTGGCGCTGGTCACGGGCGGCGGAGACGGCGCGGCCGTTGATCATTTCGTCTGCGTGGGCGAGCGCGTAGCTGGCGGTCCAGCCCAAGCCGCGTTGGGTGCGACGCTCCATGAGGATTTCCACGCCACGCGCCCGCGCGGAGGTGGGGGCGAGGTATGTGCGGTCGGATTGGACCTCGGAGAAGATGTTGTAGAGGTTGACGGTGTTGTCCCAGCGCGGGCGCACGTGGCTAGTGATGCGTTCGTAGGCTTCGAGTCGCAGGCTGACGTTGGTGGCTAGGCGTTGCTCTAGGCCCAAGATTCGGTGTTCGGCGATTTCGGCGCGGTTGAGGCGGGTCTCGCCGTCGGGTACGGAGAGTTCGTGGAGGCCTTGGAATTGGGTGTAAGTTCCCCAGGAAGCGCGGAGGGTGGTGCGAGCGCCGAGCGGTAGAGCGGCGGCGAGCCTGGGGCTGACGTGATTCTCGCCGTTGGCAGAGTCGTGGTCGAAGCGCAGGCCGGGTTCTATGATGAGGGCACCTGGGGCTTGGAGGCGCGCGGTGATAAAGCTACCGAAGCGGTCGCCGGCGGGCCGCAGGTGGGTATTGGCGTTGCGGCGCACGAGTGTGAGTACGCCGTTTTGGACGAGGTAATTCTCACGCAGCAATTGGTAGTCGTAGGTGGAAGTGTCGTGGGTGACTTCGAAGCCGGAGCGCAGAAGGGTGCGAGGGGTCAGTTCGAGGGACCAATCGCTGCGCAGGGCGGTGGTGTTGAGCTGGCGTTGATCGCTGAGCTTTAGAGCGAGGGTGTTGTCGAAAGTACCGTCGCCTCGGCGATCGGAATCGAGTCGGCCGAATGAGAGCACGGTCTCCCCGGCCAGGCGTGCGTTCGGGGCGGCGCGCCAGCGGGCCCAAAGGTAGCTACTTGTGTAGTCGCTGTTGAGCTCAGGGTTATTTTTTTCTTTAACCTTGAGCGTGTCGCCAGCGTAGAGGGCGTGCAGTGAGAGCGTGTGTTGCGGGGATAGGATGTAGTCGGCGCGGAAGGAGGCGTCGTAATAACTTGGAAAAAGTTCGTCATCGCGGCCTTTGAGACGAAGGGCGAGGTCGGGATAGCCGCGGCGCGCGGTGAGGCGCCAGCGGCCTTGTTCGCTCGCAAAGTGACCGGTGTGTGCAGCGCGGACGCCGCTTAAACTTAGGCCGAGCGAGGTCGCTAACTGTGGCGAAGTGGGAAAGTCGGTTTCGAGGTTCAGGACGGCGGCGGTGCGATTGCCGTAGTCCGCCGTGAAGCCGCCCGTGAGCAGATCGAGGCGACTGACGGCCGGTAGATCAATGATCGCAAGGGCGCCATCGATGTCTTTGAGGTGAAAGGGCTCAATGAGTGTGACGCCGTCGAGGCGGGCGAGGAGTTTGCCGTTGGAGGCGCCTCGGACCCAGAATTTAGCGGTGAAATCATCGGCGGCGACACCGGGGATGCGGACGAGCGTGCGGTACACATCTTCGCCAATTTGAGGCAGAGTCGCTAGTTCGCTCTGGGTGAGGGTGGCGGCGACGGAACTGGAGCGTTCGCCGACACCGAACCGACTTGGGGTGACTACGAAATCGGAGAGACGAAGCGGCTGAGGCGCTTGCGAAGATTGAGCGGGAGCGTGTCCGAGCAGAAAGGTGATGAGCGGAAGAGCGACGCGTGCTAAGCGTAAGACGCGGGGGGTGACGCGGTGCGGGGAGGGCATTCTTTCGTGTGCGCAGAGTCGTGGTGGGCGGCAACGAATTTTGTAAAGTAAACGCGTAGGCGTTCACGGCGGCGGTGCACAAAGCTTTTAAAGGCTGAGTGGTGGACGCAAAAAAACCCACCGGTTTTTGGCCGGCGGGTCGAAGGTTAGCAGCGCTAGGGCTTAGCGTTTGCCGCCGCTATGATTGATGGTGTAAGTGAAAAACACCGAGCGCAGATCGCCTGGGATCTTGTTGGCACGGAGGTAATCGAGATTGAACGCGTTGTTTACGTTGATCGCGAAGGTGTGATCCAAGCGCGAGCCAGCGGGCGCGTAACGGTAGCGGGCACCGAAATTCCACAGCGTGTAGGATGGGGTGCGCAGGCGCCATTGGTTGGTGGAGCGCGTAACGACGAGTACGCCATTCACGCGGGCGAGTGTGTCGCCGGTGTTGGGGGCTTCCGTCGGCGTGGAGGCCACGTAGGTGAAATTGACATTAGCGGAGAAGCCCTTGAGGGCAGAGCGCGAGGGGGTGTATTTCAGATACGCGCCACCGTTTTCGGGCGAGATGCCGTTGACGCGGCGACCGACGGCTTGCGGGAAGGCTGAGCCGAAGTCGGTGTAGATCGAGTAGACGTTACCCCAGCTGCCACCGGCGTTGTATTCGTTGGTGATGTTGTAATTCACATCGATTTCGTAGCCGCGGACAAGTTGATCGCCGTCGCGGCGGGTCACGTTGACGTAGGTGCCGGAACCGATGGGCGTTTCGACGGATTCGGTGACGGAGACTTTTCTACGGGTGGCGTAGAAACCGCTGACGGTGAAGCTCAGGCGATCGTCGAGTAGGGAGCCTTTGAAGCCGTAGTCGTAGCCCTTGGCGGTTTCGGCTTCGTAATCTGCGAGTGCGACCGTCGCGGTGGCATCGGATTGTGGGACGAAATAGCTTTCGCTGTAATTGGCGAAGAGGCGCAGGTTTTGGGTGAGTTTGTAGTTCACGCCTAGGTTAGGCTTGGCGCCGGATTGCATCGATTTGTCGAGCAGTTGGCCGGGGGCGTAGCCCGCGGGAGGAGCGGTGAAGTCGCGGTGGCGGAAGCGCACGGAATCCATGCGAGCGCCGGCGTAAGCGAGGAGCGCGCCGTTGAAAAGGGCAGTCTGTTGACGGATCAGGCCGCCGACGACGGAGACGCGTTGTTTACGGATGCGCGTGGAAACGCCCTTGGACCCGTCGAAGGACTTGGTGAAGTAGTTGATGGGGCTGATGGGCTCGAGGCTGTTCGGGTCGAGGGTGACGGTGCGGGCCGCGGTGTTCCAGGCGACGAGGTCTGGATCGGTGGCGGCGGCGTAGCTGCGGGACGGGTCCCAGCGGTAGTAATCGTTGAAGTCGATCGCCGCGAGGGTGCGGTGTTCAATTTTGCGGTTATTGGTCCAGTAGTGCGCAAGAAGGTCACTTTGGATGCCACCGCCGTCTTCGACGATTTGACCTTTGCTGGGCACGGCGCCGCGGGCGATCGTGATTGGGGTGCCGGCGACGGCGGGATTGATGTTAATGGTCGGCCAGCTGTTGTTGGAGTTATAATCCCAGCGGCGGGCGAGGTAATAGTTACCGGAAGCACGGACGCTGAAGATTTCGTTCAAGCGTTTATCGTAGTTGGTGGTGTAGCTGCTGGCGCCGCGGTTAAGTTCGCTGTTGGGTCCGAAAGCGTTGTGATTACGAGCGAGCGCGCGAGCATAGCCGACAATTTGGTCATCGGTCGTGGCGGCGGTGCCTTTCTGGTCGTTGATGAGTGGGGCGACGCTGTTGGGCGAGTGGCGTTGTTGGAGCAGGTATTCAGCGGAGACGAGCAGGTTGCCGCCGTTATCGAAGGTGTGCTTCACGGCCGCGTAGTATTCGAAATTGCGGTTGCGCGCGTAGGGCTGACCGAAGTCGCGCTGGTATTGGCTGAGGGTTAGGATGTAGTAGGTCTTGGGTAAAATTTTGACCGGACCGGTGGCTTCCAACGTGATGCGTTGGGTGCCGTAATCGCCGAAGTTATAGCTAAGTTTTTCAGACTGCCGATCCTTGGGGGCTTTGGAGATCATGTTGACCATACCGCCAGGGGAGCTGCGGCCGTAGATGGCGGCGTTGGAGCCTTTGATGATTTCCATGCGGTCGATGTTGCTGGAGCCGTAGCGGCCGAGACGGAAGAAGCCGTCGCGGAGCTGGTAGGTAGAGGCGAAACCGCGGAGATTGAAGCTGCCGCCGATGTCGAGACCAGTGAAGCTACCAATTTGGACGATATTGTCGGCGAGTTCGAAAATACCGAAGTCTTCGAGGAACTCGCTGGTGAGCACGTTCACGGTGTAGGGAAGATCGACGATCTTGGTGGCGACGCGCGAGCCGGTCATGGTCTCGGAGGGAGCGTAGCCACGGTTGGAGTCAGCTTTGACGGAAAACTCGGAGAGTTGGATGACTTCACCGGTGTTTTTTTGCGGTGCGGGCGTAGGGGCCGTTTGGGCAAACGCGCCCGGCAGGGCGGAAAGCAGCAGCGCGGCGGTAACCGCGATCAAGGATTTAGTGGACAGGGATCGGTTCATCGTAGGGTTTGGTGTTAAGGGGCTAAGCATGGGGATAATTCTCCGGCGCGCAAGAGCGTGTTGGGGCCGTTTGGGAGGTCACTTATCAGGCCCATTCTAACCATGATACGGTATTGGAAAGCCCCTTTTTTGTTATATCATTAAATGTGCCGCTACTAATCTATCGCGTCTGTGCGCGGTAGAGCCGGAGGTCGAGGGCGTGAGGTTAACCTGGGTAATCTTTACCGGAGGTTTCAAGAATGGCTGCACCGGGCCTACTGATGTGGAACCAACGGCGGACGGCGCCTAGAGTGTAAGGCGCGAACGACACCGGCTGCTACTAGGTGTAGCGAGTGAGGTGGGTGGCGCGAACAAACATGCGGGAGTAGGCGACGAAGTGATGTTTTTTGTTTAGCTCAAAAGAGTGCCGTTTAAGGCGGATTTTAAATCAGTCACAAAATCGTTGATGACAGCTTCGGGTGTGGCCCAAGAGCACATGAGCCGATAACCATGGTCGCCGATGAAGGGGTGAAAGTGCCAGCCTCGTGAGAAAAGCGCTTGGGCCGTGGCGGGTGGGAGTTGGACGAACACTGCGTTGACGGCAGGTTCGTGCAGCAGCGTTACCCCGGAAAGTCCGCGCAGGGCGGCGGCGAGTTTTTTAGCCTGCGTGTTGGCGTGGGTGGCGTGGCGGAGCCAAGCGCCTGATTCAAGAATCGCGCACCATTGGGCGCTGGCGAAACGCTGTTTGGAGGCGAGCTGACCGGCTTGTTTCACGCGGTAGGCGAAATCTCGAGCTAGCGTTTTGTTAAAAAAGACCACGGCCTCGGTCGTGAGTAGACCGTTTTTGGTGCCGCCGAAACAAAGCACGTCCACGCCGGCGCGCCACGTAAGATCGGCGGGGCTATGGCCCTTGGCCGCCGACGCTGCGCAGGCGTTGGCAAAGCGGGCACCGTCCATGTGCACGGCGAGTCCGTGGGCGTGGGCGAGATCGGCGAGGGCGCGAATGGCGTCGGGCGAATAGAGGGTGCCGTGTTCGGTGGATTGTGTAATGGAGAGCGCGCCGGGCTTAGGGAAATGGACGCCGTGGCCTCGGGTGAGCGCGGCTGCGACGGTGGCGGGGGAGAGTTGGCCGGACGCGCCAGGCAGTGGGAGCAGTTTGCTGCCCCCAGTAAAAAATTCTGGGGCGCCGCATTCGTCGGTGTCGATGTGGGCGATCTCGTGGCAGAGCACGCTTTGATGGCGTTGGCACAGGGCGGAAAGCGCGAGGGCGTTGGCGGCAGTGCCGTTGAAGACAAAAAACGTCTCGCAATCGGTGGCGAAAAGCTCGCGGAAAAGCTGTTGCGCGCGGGCTGTGGTTGCGTCTTCGCCGTAGCTGGGGACGCAGGACGCGTTGGCGGCATTAAGTGCGGCGAGTGCTTCGGGGCAGATGCCGGCGGTGTTGTCGCTGGCAAACGTGAGGTCGTGGCGGGCGGACATGGTGGAGAGCGTCGCGGATGGGGTGGCCTAGGGCGACAGCATTTTCGACGTTGGCAGCGGGCGGGACGAGCGCTTGCCTCGCGCGCAGACGCGATGAAAGCCGACGACGTTAATCTTTATCTGGTGGGTTTCATGGGCACGGGCAAAAGCACCGTGGGCCGTGCTTTGGCGCAGCGGCTCGGTTTCGCGTGCGTAGACAGCGATCACGAAATTGAGCGCGTCCATGCCAAAACGATACCGACAATTTTCGCCGAACTCGGGGAGCCAGCGTTTCGTGGCATGGAGAGAGTGTTTATCGAAGAAGGACATCCCGCGACACGAACCGTGGTTGCCTGCGGTGGTGGGTTGGTGGTGCAGCCGGGGATGTTGGCCCGCGTCCAGGCGCGGGGCGTGGTGGTGTGCTTGCACGCTTCGGTGGAAACGATCTTAGCGCGGACTTCGCGTCAAACTAACCGCCCGCTTCTTAATGTGGAAGATCCGGAGGCGCGGATTCGGAAATTATTTGCAGAGCGGGACCCAATTTATCGAAGCGCCGGCAGCGTCATTTTGACCGATGGCCGACCCATGAATGACATCATCGCGCACGTGGTGCGCACGTGGCGGCGGGACTCGGTGGAATTTGCGCGTACGGCAGGTGCGGCGCCGTGAATGCGATGGACAAGACAGCGGCGCGGGCAAAGCAGGAAATCCTGAGAGGGCGACTCGTCGCGCTCGGTTTCGATGACGTGCGTTTTGCGACCTTGGCGGAGCTGGGGGGTGAACGCTTGAACGCGTGGATCGCCGCAGGACAGCACGCCGATATGCAATGGATGGAGCGCACGGCAGAGAAGCGCCTTAAGCCCACGCTGGTTTTGAGCGAGGCACGATCGGTGATTATGCTCGGGGTTAGTTACGCGAGTGACGCAGCCGAAGCCGCCTCGGATACTGAGGGCGATAAACACGCGACGTGGGCGCGGTACGCGTTGCACGAAGATTATCACGACACGATTAAAGTTGGGTTGAACGCGGCGGGAAATGTGCTTGCGGAAATGTATGGTGCGACACGCGACGATTATCGTGCTTACGTTGATACAGGTCCGGTACTCGAGCGCGGTTGGTCGGCTAAGGCGGGACTCGGTTTTATTGGGAAAAACGCGATGTTGATCTCGCGACGGCACGGGAACTGGTTATTTCTGGCGACGATTTTGACGCGGCAGGAATTCCTGCCGGACGCGCCCGTGCGCCAGCAGGCAACTGATTTTGCGGATACGGGCTTATTGTGCGGTAAATGCACGCGCTGTCTTGATGCGTGCCCGACGCAGGCCTTTACGGCGCCGGGCGTGGTGGATGCGCGGCGGTGTGTTTCGTATCAAACGATTGAAAACAAAGGTATCATCCCGCGCGAGTTGAGGCCGGGAATTGGCAATCGCATTTATGGGTGCGACGTTTGTTTAGAAGTATGTCCGTGGAACCGGTTCGCACAGGCGGGTCGTTCGGTTTTGCTCGTGGCGCGGCGCGAGCTGGCCGGGTTGACGGTGCGCGAGGTGTTGGCGCTGACGCCGACTCGGTTTGCGGAGGTGTTTCGTAAAACGCCGATCAAACGCGTGAAATTAGCGGGGTTATTGCGGAACGCGTGTATCGTGGCGGGTAATTCGGGCGATGTGAATTTACTTGAGCCGTTGGTACGATTGGCGGCGCATGAGTCAGCTCTGGTGCGGGCGCACGCGGTGTGGGCGGTGCGAAAATTAGGCGGCGAGACGGCGCTCAACAGCTCGCGTCTGGCGGAAACGGACGCGGCGGTGCTCGCGGAATACGCGGCGCCGGCGGCTACGCTTTAAACGCTGCGGTCATCACTGTGACGACGCTGGCGGGCGGTCTTACGGGACGGCCGGCGAGATCTACGAAGGCGTGGACGCTTTCGCCGGTGGCGAGGAGTTCTTCGCCGCGGAAAATTTCGTAGTCGAGACGGATGCGGATTAGAGGTTTCTCTCGAAGGTAGGTGACGATCGTGAGGACGTCGTCATAAAGTGCGGGCCGGGCGTATTTGGCGGAAATCTCTAGGACGGGCAGGCGGTAACCGTCGCTCTCTAGCTGCCGGTAGGGCAGGCCGAGCTCTTTAAGAAGCTGCGTACGGCCGATTTCAAACCAAGGAAGATAATTCGCATGATAGACGATGCCCATCATGTCGGTCTCGGCGTAGCGAACCGTGACTTGAGTACGCGATTGGATCATGAGCGGTCGTCAGGCCGGAAGAGGGCTGCGGCGGATTTTTCCCAACGGTTTTGGCCAGCCCAATCGCGACCGGCAGCGCCGAGGCGGTGGCGGAGTTGGTCGTCGTGGATGAGTTTTTCGAAAGCAGCGGCAAGTTGGGTGGGTTGGTTCGGCGGCACGAGTAGCCCCGTGACATTATCTTGGACGGCCTCGGCAACGCCTCCGACTTCATGGGCGACCACGGGCAGGCCGTGGGCGGCGGCTTCCAAGTAGACAAGGCCGAAGCCCTCCACGCTATGGCCATGGTTGATACTCGTCATGGCGAAAATGTCGGCGCCTTCGTACACGGTGGAGAGTTCGTGGTCGGGGATATTGCCGAGAAAACGCACGTTGAGGTCCGGTGTCTTGGCCGCGGCGGAGCGGAGTGAGTCCTCGTAACCTTCTTTGCTTTGGCCGCCGACGACCCAATACTCAATCCGGCCGCGATCCGCGGGCGCGAGGAGTTGAAGGGCCTCGAGGGTGAGGAGTTGGCCCTTACGCGGGTGGAGTCGGCCGACGGTCAGGATGACGATTTTATTTTTTGGGGCAGTAGACTTGGGTGGAACGACGGCAAAGTCTGAGCGCAGGGCCCCAGGTGTCAGAAAGATTTTTTCAGCCGCTTCGGGAAAATGGCTGAGGAGAAGCTCTTGAGTGTAATTGGTGAGGGTGCTGATACGGGTTGCGTGGCGGATGAGTCGGCGGGCGAGGGCGCGACGCAGCGGGCTTTCGGCGAATTTCAGAATTTCCGAGCCGTGAAACGTTAGGACCAATTGGCGAGGGCGAAACGCGTTGAAAAACTGCAACAACATCATCGTCAACATCGGCCCGGGCTCGGGCAGATAAACGGTAGCGTAGCGAAGTTGGCGACGCTCGCGGATAAGCTCTCGGGCCAGTTGCAGCTGGCACCATAGATCGTGCGTGCCCTTTAGCGACAAGCGCCGCAGACGAAACGGCCAGGATTTCTCCTCATGAGGCCGAGCGGATTGAGCCCAGACCTCGATCTTGTAGCCTAGTCCAACGGAAGCTTTGGCGATTTCCTCAGCAAACGTCGCGATTCCTCCGCGCACGGGATAAAACTCATGTGTAATGAGGTAAACGGTAGGAACGGCGTGGGCCGGGACGTTCATGCGGTATTATGAGTGGCCGCGCTTAATGCTGATGCGCGAGGCGTGCAGGGAGTTAGGTTCCTTAGTTGAGCGTGGCAAGCGCGGCGATAGGCGTGAGTGGATTAGGTTCTTGTTTTCTAGAACAGGGTGAAGCCACGCTCGGGGTTCGCCTTGGGTTGGCAGTTGAGAAATTGGGTTTACTTTCAAGCTCTCAGACCTAGAACTAACCCATAATGCCAGATGCAGCTACACCCAATCCCGGTAACGCTAAACCGTTTTTGGCCGCGCCAAAACCGTTTGCTCCGGAAGACGAAGCATCGCTTAGAGAAGCACTTAAGCGTTGTTCTCCCTCAGCTTTTGAGTCTGCTGTGCAATACCGTAAAACCGGTAATCCCGAGCACGTCCCAGCTGTTGTTATCGGTATTATCGAGCGTTTCGTTGAGCCCGACCTTCGCATCAAACTGAAGGACGCGGACGATGATCTTCGTCTGATTGAAGATCTCGGCATCGATTCGCTCACGATGATGGAAATCGTCATTCTGGTGGAGGACGTTTTGCAGATGTCCATTAACAACGACGAACTGCGTAACCTACGCACGGTCGGCGATGTGAAGATGTTTATCGACTGTAAGATTCGTGGCCTCGCACTGCCCAAGCCGACGAAGTTTCTGCCGATCGAACAGATCGCGGCGGTGATGCCCATCCAGCCACCTTTTTTGTTTCTTAACGAAGCTTCCGTGAGTTCCAGCGGAGCGAACGGAAAATATAAAATTTCCGGCCAAGAATTGTTCCTCCAGGGCCATTTTAAGAATAATCCCGTGATGCCTGCTTCCATTATGTTGGAAGCGCTGGGGCAACTCGCGGTGTTGTTCTTGCTCGAGGGTGCAACCCCCGAACCCGGTAAGGTCATCAGTTCTTCGATGATCTATTTCACTGGCTGTGAAGGGGTGCGTGCGCATCGCGTCTGCCGCCCTGGTGATATTTTGACCCTCTCGATTAAGCCTAAGCGCATGAAAATGCCCTTGGCGACCTTCGAAGGCGCCATCCGTGTCGGCCAGGAAAAAGCCGCTATCGCCGAGGAAATCACGCTGACTTTCGGTTATGCCGAAGCCGTTGTGCCGCCACCAGCTCCGGACGCGGTTGAAGTTAACGGCGCTGCCACGATCAAGCCGACGACTCCTAGTGCGACGCCTCTTCGGGCCGCAGCCAGCGCTTAAAGTTCAGGCTCACGAACGGCTTCAGTGTTTTTTAACGGCGGCCTATAGGCCGCCGTTTTAATTGTTATTAGATGCGATGGCGGGGTAAGTCGTTTGGATTGTCACTTAAGTCGGAGGTCATCTCCCGCGTTGACCAAGGGGACTTCAACCTCGATTTTATCCATTAATCTAAACATTAGCCTGAAGGCTTGGACTGGCTGACAGTCCCTGATTTCTGTGCTTTTACAACCTGCACCACGCATGCCCAGAGTTTTTATTACCGGCCTCGGTTTCATCACCAGTATAGGCAATGATGCGGTTTCGGTCACGCAAAGCCTGCGGGAACTGCGCCACGGCCTCGAACTTTACCCGCCGTTTCAGACCCCCGAAATTCCGGTCAAGGTCGCGGCTCCGGTCCGTGGGTTTAACACTGCATCTACTGACGCTGAGGATTGGACTTTCCCTGCGGGAATTTCGATTAAGCGCGAACTCCTGCGCGGCATGTCGCCGCACGTGGTGTACGCTTGGTGCGCGATGCAACAGGCTATCGCCGACGCCAAACTGAGCGAAGTAGATGTCTCTAATGACGCTACAGGATTATATGCCGCCTCGGGTGGTTCGCCTTACCTCATGGGTCACATGTTGGAGCGCATGCACAAACTTGGTGTCATGCGCTGCTCTCCGCTCGGTATTGTCGCCTCTATCTCGGGTGCGGTGCAGTTTAACCTCGTGGCTCATTTTAAGATCAAAGGCTCCTCTTGCGGCTTTGCCTCTGCGTGCGCCTCGTCTTCCCACGCGTTGGGCTTCGCCTACGATGACCTCGCTTTGGGGCGTCAGAAACGCATGTTTGTAGTCGGTGCTGAAGACGGTAACATGGATGCGATTTTGCCCTTCGCGGGCATGCGCGCTTTGTCGCTCTCGACGGATCCCTCGACGGCTTCGCGGCCCTTTGATACGGGACGCGATGGGTTTGTCGGCACGGGCGGCGGTGTCGTCCTTGTACTCGAAACCGAAGATGAAGTGCTGCGTCGTGGCGTGACGCCCTACTGCGAAGTCATGGGTTGGGGTCAGTCTTCCGACGGTCACAACGTCGCCATTTCGCATCCCGAAGGTTTAGGCCTTCGGGCGGCCATGACCAACGCTCTGCGCTCGACGGGTACGGCGCCGGAAGCAATCGATTACATTAACGCCCATGCTACCTCGACCCCGATCGGTGACGCCTCGGAGGCGCGGGCCTTGCGCGCGATTTTTGAACCCAGCGGAGCTCGTCCCGCGATTAGTAGCACTAAAGCGCTCACTGGGCATGGCCTGTCGTTGGCGGGAGCGATGGAAAGTGGTTTTTGCGCCCTTGCTGTACGCCACGGATTTATGCCCGGTTCCGCGCATATCAACCAACTCGACCCTGAGTGCGAAGGATTAAATATCATCCGTACCACCCTCTCTCAGCAGCCCAAATTCGCGCTCAATAACGTAAGCGGCTTCGGTGGCGCCAACGTTAGTATCGTGTTCAAGCAAGCCCGTTGAACGTTTTTTTGCCTCACCTCGCTGGACGTATCGATCGCTCCTCGTGCGCGCGGCCCTAAGCCCGCCATCACCACCCCGCCTCATGTCCAAAGTTCGCATCCTCATTCTCACCTCCTCCACCGGCGGCGGGCACGATGCCCGGGCTGAAGCGTTTGCAGAATGGTGTTTTCAGCTCTACCGCCACGAAGTCGACGTGCGCATAGAGCAGATGTTGGAAAAATCCTCCGTGGTTAACCGCGCGGGCGTCAGCTTCTACAACCGGATCCAGAAGGTCGCACCTTGGTTGCACACGGCATTTTATACTTTCGTCGAACTGCTTTCATACATCAACAGCCGCGATGTCACTTTTGGCCGCAGCTACTTCATCAGTGTGCTGCGCGAGTATCAACCGCACCTGATCCTAAGCGTGCATGACTGCCTGAACCGCGGTTTTTTCCAACTCGCGCGGGAGACGCTTGGGGCTAATCGCGTGCGTTGCGTCACGTATTGCGGTGAGTTCTCCGGCGGTTGGGGTTACTCGCGTAACTGGATCGAGCCATCCGTGGACTTGTATTTTTCGCGTACCCCAACGGCGCGCGATTTTGCGGTGAAATCGGGTATTGCTCCCGAAAAATCGCGCGTGCGTGGCAATCTCATGTTGCCCCGCGCGCTCCTTGAGACTGTGACCCCTGCCGAGCGCGGTAACTTCCGCGTCAAACGTCTTGGGCTGCGGCCGGATCTTTTTACGGTATTTCTTGCAACCGGGGGTAACGGGGCCAACCAGCACCTTGAATTGTTGCCCACATTGGTGAAATACGCCGACCGCGTCCAAGCCATCGTCATCTGCGGTAAAAATAAACAATCTTACAACGAACTCGTGCACTGGCGTGCAAATAACCCCGAGTTCAACTGTTACCTCGAAGGTTATTCCGAAGTCGTACACCTGCTCATGCAGGCTAGCGACGCGATCGTGACTCGCGGCGGTACGACCACTTGCGCCAAAGCGCTGCACTTCCGCTGCCCGATTATTTTTAACGCCTTTCAAGGCATTATGCCGCAGGAAGAGCTCACGTGGAAATTCTTCCGCAATGGCGCCGCCTCAAATAAAATTGAAAGTGCCGCCGACTTCGCGTGCATTATCGACACGTGGATGGCTGACCCTTTGGCCTACGATCGGGTGAAAGAAAATTTCCTCAAACTCCGCTACGACGAAGATCCTACGCTGTTAATCGACGAAATCGTCGATCTCGCCAACGATGTCGCCCAAGCCAAGTTGCAGCGCCGCGCCTTCCCGCCGGCCAACGGTCAAGTAGCCTCAGCTTAAACGACAGAATGTGCTTGGCCTGCGCAATCCGCTTGGCCGCGATGCGCCCGTCGCTCTAGTTTTGAAGCATCTTGTCCGACTCGAAGCCCGTCATCGCCTACCTGTTCACCACCTTTCCCAAAAGTACGGAGACTTTCCTCCAACGGGAAATCATCGCTATGCGCGCGCACGGCGTAAACTTGCGCCTTTATTCTCTCTGGGGTGGCTTGAATTCCTTTCGAGGTCTGCCTGTGACACGCTTCAACAAATGGCGTCTGCTTACGCTTTTTTGGATGATCCCTTACGAAGGATGGCGTCGACCTGAAGTCTTGAAGCAGGTGCTGCACGGGCTCTTCACGCGGCGGCCCCCCTCATGGATTAATTTTTGGGAAAACATGCTAGGTGCCGGCTTCGCGTGTTTGTTTGCGGGCAGTTTTCGAAAAAAACCGCCAGCGCTCGTGCACGCGGCTTGGGGTGGAGCGCCGGCCACGGCAGCGTGGTTACTCTGGCGGCTCGACGGGCATCGCTTTAGCGCCGCGGCGCATGCCTACGATATTTACGAACACGGTGGCGATTGGTGGCTCAATGATAAGCTCGAGCACGCTGCTTTCATCCATACATCAACCGAGATGGGCCGAGCGGCCTTGGTCGCGCGTGGTATCTCGGCGGATAAAATTTTGCCGATTCGTCGCGGCCTCGATCGACTGCCAAAATTGAAGCGCCTGCGTTCCTCGCGGGAGCCGTTGCATTTGATTTGTGTGGCACGTTTGGTGGAGAAAAAGGGTCTCGATCATCAGCTTCGCATTTACGCAGCTTTGCGAGCGGCGGGCGTACCGTTTCAAGCGCGCATCGTAGGTGACGGCCCATTGCGCCCGTTGCTTGAAAAAATGGCAGGATTACTGGGTATTGCAGCCGAACTCACGTTTTGCGGACACCTCGCGCAGCACGAAGTTTGGGAGCAATTTGAATGGGCGGATGTGTTGTTGCACACAGGTGTGATCGCACCGAGCGGGGATCGCGATGGTCTACCTAATGTGATTCCCGAGGCGATGTCGTGCGGTGTGTTGGTCGTGACCTCTCCGACCGCGGGTACGACCGAGGCCATCGCCGATGGGGTGAGCGGGCTCGTGGTGCCCGAAGATGCTCCGGCTCGATGGGTCGAAGCTTTACGCCAGTTGGCGAGTGACGATGTCTTGGCGGAAAAATTTCGAGCGGCGGCGCGACGCTGGGTCGAAGAAAATTTTGATGCGCACAAAAATGCTGCGCGTTTGTTGCAACGGTTTGAGGCGACGATCGCCTCGTCCAGACAGTCATGATTTTTTTCGACGCCACCAAAACCGGCAGCTCCGGGCATCGTTCCGGATTAATGCGCGTGAGTGCGCGACTGGCCGATGAATTGGGAGCGGCGGTGTGTGCAGTGAGTTGGGCGAAGTGGGATCGGCGTATGGGGCCTGGCGACTGGTTTCTTACAAGCGAGTTATTTTCCGAGGAAGAACGTCCGGGGCTAACTAAATTTCTCTTGGCGCACGCGGGTCGGACGGCAGCGATTTTTCACGATGCGATCCCGCTCAAGTATCCGCACATCACGTGGCCGCAAAGCGTGGCCCGCCATCCGTCTTATTTGAAATTACTCGCGCATTTTAGTCGCGTATGGGCGGTCTCGGCGGCGAGTCGAGACGAGTTGCTAGGGTTTTGGCGCTGGCAGGGCTTGACGCAAACGCCGCCCGTCGCAGTGCTAGCGCTCGGCGCAGATTTTAATCGTGCGGTACGGACTAAGCGCACCGATGCGGGTAAGCGCGATGCATCACTTGTGTCGGTTGGGATTTTGGAGCCACGTAAAAACCAGATGCTTTTGCTCGATGCGGCCGAGACGTTGTGGAGCGAAGGGATGGACTTTGAATTGAATTTGGTGGGTCGAGTGAATCCGCATTTCGGTGCGCCGATCCTCGAGCGCCTGCGCGCATTAGAGAATCGTTTCCGGGGTCTGCGCTATCATGCGGCGGCGAATGATGCAGCCGTTGCGGGGCTTTACGCTCGGGCCCGAGTGAGTCTTTTCCCGACAATCGCAGAAGGCTGCGGTTTGCCTCTACTTGAATCGCTTTGGCAGGGCGTGCCCTGCGTGTGTAGCGATTTGCCGGTTTTAAGAGAAAACGCGGCAGCGGGTGGGTGTTGGGCTTTGGCAACAAACGATCGCGCGGCATGGACGGACGCACTTCGGAGCGTGTTGACGAACGACGCGCTCATAGCGCGTTTGGAGGTTGAAACCGCTACGCGGGCGTTGCCGGTGTGGGCCGAAGCGGCGACTGAGTTGCGAGCGGAGCTGAGCTAAAGGCTCAGAGTTTTTTGACGGCGTAGGCCATCGCATCTGCGATCTTGTCGAGCTGCTCGTCGGTGTGCAACGCAGAGATGGCGGTGCGGATGAGGTCTTTGCCGATGGGCACCGCTGGGGCGATGGACATAACGGTGAAGACGCCTTTTTCAAGGAGAGCTTTCCAGAAAGGATAAACGCGTTCTTTGGACCCGAGCACGATGGGTGTGGCTGGGGTCTCGCTGCCCCAAGTATCAAGGCCGAGATTTTTCAGGATGGCGCGGTACTTTTTCGTATTGGCCCAGAGGCGTTCGTGGTGCTCACGCTCGTTCTGCATGAGCTCCAGGGAGGCTTGTGCGCAAGCTGCTTGGCTGGGGCTTAGGGCAGCGCTGAACACGGTCTGTTTCGAACTGGTACGAAGATATTCGATGGCTTCGCGGGAGGCGGCGACGAAACCGCCGGTGCTGGCGAGAGATTTGGAGAGACTGCCGCAGATCACATCGACTTTATCGTTGAGTCCGAAGTGATCCACGGTGCCGCGGCCGTTGCGGCCTAGAACGCCAAACCCGTGGGCATCGTCGAGTACGGTGAAGCAGCCGTGTTCCTCGGCGATCTCAGTGAGCTCAGGCAGACGGGCAATGTGGCCCTCCATGGAGTACACGCCTTCGATCACTAACAGTTTCGGTGCGTCGGTGGACGCCGCTGCTGCGGCAACTTCGCGAAAGTCGTCGGGGCTGTTATGCGAGAAACGCTCCACGGTGGCACGGGATAGCTGAATGCCTTCCCAGAGACAGGAGTGGATGTTTTTGTCGGCAAAAATGATGTCACCTTTTTGGGCGAAGGCCGCGACACTCGACAGGCATGAGAGGTAGCCAGCGGCGTGGACATGACAGGCTTCGCGTCCTAGAAAAGCGGCGAGTTTTTCCTCGAGCTCAACGTGAAAGGCGCGAGAACCGTTGGAGATGCGGGCGCCGGTCGTGGAGGTCCCCCACTTGAGGAGGGCAGCGCGACCGGCTTCGATGACTTTCGGGTGAAAGGACAACCCGAGGTAATCGTTGCTGGAAAGCATGATCATCTCCCGGCCATCAAGACGCACCGTCGTGCCCTGCTGCGACTCCATGGCGTGGTAGTACGGGTCGTACTTTAACCGCATCTTCGTCGCGTAATCGTCGCGGAAGCGGTTCTGTACGGCTTTTTTACTTTTGCTAAAGAATGAGAGCGCCATGTCTGAGGTAAAAACCCTGCGCGGTGGAAGCGGGTTGGCAAATGCAAAGACGGGAAGAGTGCAGGGAGTTTTCAGCTCCCTAAGGGCAGTTTAGATGACTGCGTTCGTGACGGCTGGTTTAGGCCGCGGTTTTTGACGGAGCGAGGGGTTGATAAGGCGGCAATGGAGGTGGGGGCGGGGCCTTTGAGGGAGGAACGGGTTTCCCGTCAAAGGTGCTCGGTTCCATGATTTCAACTCTCGTGCCATCGGGGTCGAAGGTGTTGATTTGGCGTTTGCCGTTCACGCCGGTTTTCATGGCGTCGGGCGTTTTTGAGCCGGCTGGGAGCGCGCGGTTTTTTAGGAGGTCGCCGGCTTGGGCGACGTCGGCGACTTCGAGGCAAATATGGTGCTTGGTGAGCAAGCCTTCGCGCGTCGGCGGCTTGTCGTAGAGCATGAACTCGACGTGGTCAGCTCCGTCGGGAACCTTGAGATTAACCCAACTGAGGAGTTTGCCGCCACCGCCGCGCCAGATCTCGGTGAAGCCAAGTATGTCTCCATAAAATTTAAGGGAGGCGTCGAGTTGGCCGACCATGACGCCGACGTGGCTCATCCGAGTGGAGATGCGGGTGTTGGGCAGAAATTTACCCTGCTCACGGTGCGTCCAGCCATCGGGCAGATATTCGACAATCTCGACCGTGTTGCCGTTGGGATCCTTGATGAAGTAGTTTTTATTGCCGATCCGACCGATGGCGGTTTTGGGAGGGACTGTGATGCCATTAGATTGAAGGTAAACGCGCATAGCCTCGGCGTCGTCGGTCTCGAGGGCGATGTGGTAAAGCCGGTCGGAGTCAGGGGAAACTTCGGAGGCGGGAAAAAGTTCCACGCTCTGGCGATCGTTGATTTTGATCCACACGAGGCTCTCGCCGGCAGTTTTGCGCGGGATGGAAAAGGGCGACTGGAAACCCAGGTAGTCTTCGTAGAAAGCACGGGCCTTGGTCATGTCGGTGACGTAAAACGCGGCGTGTGCGATCCCCGTGATGCGCGGGCGGCGTGGAAAATCAGCGCCGAGTACCGGCGAGGCGAGAATACTGGTGAGGATGAGCACTCGGAGTTTCATGGGCGGCGGGAGAGTGTGGGGAGCCAGGAACTGAGGTCGCGGGCATAGTCGCGCCACGAGCGAAATGTGCGGGCTTGGGCGGCGCCCGCGAGTGCTGCGAGTTCGCTGGGCGTCGTGAGTAATCGGGAAATAGAGCCCGCGAGCGTGGGCGCGTCGAGGTGATCCAGTGCGATGCAACCGCCATCACGGGCGGCTTCACCGAGGGCACCGCGTGCGGAGCAGATACACGGTTTTTTGCGCGCAAGACTTTCCAAAACCGGTAAGCCGAACCCTTCGATTAGCGAAGGATAAACGGTGAATGCGCAGGCCGCGTAAGCCGCGGAGAGCGCAGCCTCGTTGACAGGGCCAGAGTAACGGAGCGGGCGACCAGCCGCTTGGAGCGAATGCACACGAGCGAGGGCGGTACGGCCGGTTTGTGGGTGGGCTAAACCGATCAGATGAAGTTCGAAACGGGAGCCGGTGGACCACAGAGTTTCGCAGGCTTCGAGGAGTGCGAGGTGATTTTTTCGTCCTTCTAGGGATCCTACGCAAAGTACGATGGGTAGTGGAGACGTTGGGGCGGTGTGCGAGGCTTCAACGGCTGAAGGCAGATCGATACCTAAGGGAATAGTGACTACGACGGGCCGAGTTGCATCAGGCACGCCGAGCCAATCCCAATAACCTATGAGCGTGGCACGGGAGTCTTCGGAATTGGCGGCGATGCCGTCGAATTTTAACAATTCGCTTAAATAAGCAGGGAAACGTGCGACCGTTTTTGATGGTGTGAGTTCGGGAAATTTAAGTGCGATGGCATCATGAAAAACGGCGGCGCGGGGTCCGCTCGTTGCAGCGAAAAGAGCCGGCAACGTCGAGGCTACAGTGGGGGTAAATAACTCGGGTACGAGTAAGCCGGAGTGGGGAGCGAGGGCGGAAGCGTTGAGAGCATACGGCGCCGAAGAAAATAAGCGGCGTGTGTAGCCGCGCAGGCGCGCAGAGAGCGGCCAAGTGGCGCCGCGTTTGTGGCTGAAGGAATCAGTGGCTAGATTTTTGTACTCCCATGCATCGAGGGTGCGCCACGTGCGTTGGTGAGGATCATAGGTGATGGGCCGAGCGGAATCGCCTAGCTCACGGCTGAGCGAGCGGGCTACCCGTTGGATGCCAGTGCGGGCAGATGTATGGCTCGTGTGCGAGAGGTCGAGTAGGAGCGGGGCGGACATGGGCGGCGCTAGGGATTGGGGACGCTCAGACGTGGATCATAAAGCGCAAATGAGAGGGCGCGAGCATCGTGATTGGTGCTTTCGCGGATCGCAGGTGATGCGGTGGAGAATTCGAGTTGAGTGTCGCCGGGGGTAAGCCGGATAGGGACGCTGAAGCGGGTGGTTTTTTCGCCGACTTGACCGCGCCAAATTTCACGCTCGGACGAGCGGAGAATGATGGTGCGCGGTGCTAGGCTGCGCAGGCCGAACTCGAATTGGGCTTTGACGGGGGCATCGGACCAAGTGCGCAGGGCGAGTTGGGACTGGCCCGAGCTCCAGGACCAAACGTGCTCCCGGGCGTGTTCGGCGCCAAACCAACCGGTGCCGATCTGGATCACAGTGGAGGCACCGCCACTGCGGCCTGCGTAGAGTTCGTGGGTGTTGACTGGAAAATCGCGTAGTACGAGAAAGCCGGCGCCCACGCCAAGGTTGCCGAGGATGAGCCAAGCGAGAGCGGCGCGGGTGCGGTGGGCTAAAATATTAAACGCAAGTGTGAGCGGCAGCAGCACCCGCGTGCAGGCTCCCGGGTAACCCTCCCAAACGGCGGTGCCGATCATAGCCATTAAAGCGGTATAGGCTGCGCCAATACGCCACCAGGCGTCGCTGTACTGACGCCAACGAACGGCAATGAATAGTGCTTGGACAGTGAGGCCGACTACAGCGAGAAACGTGGTCCAAGCGAGGAGTGCGTCGTTCAGATGGATTAGATCTTTGAGCGAAGTCGCAAATTTCTCGGTGAACCCAGCCAAGGGGAGCGTAAAATTAGCCCAGCCAGAATCAGCGGGTCCGAGTTGCCAGCGGATGTACGCGAGCCAACCAAAAAGCGGCGCGACGACGAAGGCGCCGGTCCGCACGTTTTTAATTGAAATCCATGGCTGCGTGATGAGGCCGCTGGCGCCTAGCAACGCGGTTTCGCGTGCGAGGGCGGCAGAGGCGAGCCAGGCGATGGCTGTACGTGGGCGGGCGCGTTCGGCCGCGATCACCGCCAGCATGAGTAAGGCCAGCATAGGTAGATCGGTGAGGGCGAGGCGCACACTGCTGAGCGCACCGGCCGAAAAGAGCACACCGGTCCAAGCGAGCCAGCCCCGAACATCCGTGACGCCGAGCAGTCGCCAGAGAAGGGCGGCGAACAGGAGCCAGATAGCAATGTTGAGAAAAGAGTAAACGTGGACAATGGCGACGGGTTGACCGGCGGAGAAAAGCCAGGCTACGGCCGGGGGTAATATACGTCGGGCGCGGTAAGAAAAATTGTCCATCGCGCGTGGAAGCTCCGGGGAGCGCAAGGTGGGATCGTAGGCGATCTGCGCGTAATAGAGGCCATCGTAGCCGCCCGTGTCGCGGTGCACGTACACGGGGTTGGCGCGGAAAGCAGAGATTTTTAACTCGTCGTTGGGTGCGTCGAGTTGGATCAGTGCGGTAAAACCGTATACTGGGTGCCAAAATTGGGCGACGAGGGTGAGGAAGAGCCCAACTGCCAAAACAGCGCTACCGCGCAAGGTCCATAGGCGGGTGTTTGCGGTCATGGGGTGTTTGCGGGCCCATTGTAGCGCCAGACGCTGCGCTGGGCGAGAGTGGTGATTTTTTCCCAACGTGCAGGTACGCGTTGGGTGAGGACCTGATCTTCTTCGGCCTCATTAGTGACAAGGTGCAGCGCTCGACCGGTACGCGTGAGGTACGCGGCGTGTTGGGTGAATTCGACTGTACTCATTTGATCCCAACGCAAAATGGGGAACGGGGTGTAATAATAGAGAGCACCGCTGTCACTATTGGTTAGTAGGACGGTGTTGGCAGGGAGATGATCGTTGGACCATTGGCCCATCTCGGCGTAGGCTTGCTCGTAGGTTTTACTAAGAAGCGTATGAAACTCGTGCGTCCAAAAAACCGACAACCCGATGGCCCAAAATGTGAGAATTGTGGATGCGATTCGTAATGTGCGCGGGTGGAGCACTAGAAAATAATTTAGAGTAAAAATTCCTGATAAAATCAGAGCAGGTATCCCGGGTAGAATGAAGCGCAGGCACCACCACGTTTGGGCGGATACCTCGTAGTATGCATAAAAAATGAAGGGTGCTAAAAACCAGAATACGAGCGCCAGTCGTATGCGCAGAGCGGCTAGGCTCAGACCAATCGTGATTACACCGAAAAAAAGACCAAGGCCAGGCAGCAACAACCCAAGCCATTTTCCGAAATGTAGTAATGTTGGTCCTAAGTAAGCGAAGTCGAAAGCTTCGAAAATAGAGCCGTAACCCATGCGCCACGGTGAGCCGAAAAGGTGTGCGTTGGTGGCAAGTAGTAGGAGCGCGCCGGGCAGTCCGCCGAGTGCGCAGGCGGTGAGCGGACGCCAACCCCTGCTGAGTAAAACCGTAATGGCGGGTATGATTAGCACGTTCGTCGGACGAACGAAGATCGCAATCGAAAGGGCAGCACCCGTAATGATTGCCCAACGTTGTGAATAGCGAGCACGGAGTGCCGCGTAAATTGCGGCGAGCACCCAGGTGGTAGCGAGGACGTCGCTCAGCGGTTGGATCGAGATAAAAATGGTTACAGGAAACACGCCTAAGATCAGCGCACCCGCGGCGGCCAGAGGCCACGCGATCGCTAATTCGCGAGCGATGGCGTACATCAAAACCATCGCGGCTAAAGTAGCCCCGACGCCCACAACTAGCGGTCCCATGGACCAACCGAACAGCGTGCTGGCGATCGCCAGGTGCGCAGGAAGGCCGAGCGGGTAGGTCGGCACAAGCCGTTGCCGAGCGGGTTCGGCGATGAATCCGAGGGGTTGAAACTGAGAGGCGGAGCTCGCTTCGAGTCCGGAATAATCCCGCATGGGTGCTGTGAGTTGGCCGCGCGCGAGCAATTGGGCGGCGTTGAGGTAGCCCGAGGAATCAGAGCCGCCGGCGACAGGTGTAAAATACGCACCTAAAAAAATACCGTAGACCAACAGAGCGACGACTGCCAGCCACGCAAACCAGTGTGGGGCAGCGGAGGGACTGGGGTTCGGATTTGACATGCCGGATGGTGGTTTTGTGATGCGACAGATTGTTTACGAACCGGACAACCCTTAAGCGCGCGATGCAGCGCATCTCGCACGCATGAACAGGGCTCTGATGGTAGCCTGGCACTGGCGCTTTCGGTTCGCTTATCTGGTTTTGGTGCTAATTTTTTTGAGCTTGGTTGCTCGCTTCAACGTTCCCGGTACGGGATTTACGAGCCTACTGTCGATCGGGGCCAAATCAGAGGTGCGGGCGGTACCTCGACTGCGGGAGGTGCCGCATTATTCAATCGAGGATTCGTGGGGCTACGACGGAACGTATTACGTGCAACTCGCTTTGCATCCTTGGCTCGATGATCCCGAGCAACTCAAGCAGTCGATTGATAACCCGTCCTATCGGGCGAGGCGAATTTTGCCGAGTTGGGTCGCCTGGGCGCTGGGTCTTGGACGGGCGGAATGGATTGTGCAGATTTTCGCACTATTGAATGTTGGCGTTTGGCTTGTGCTTGCATGGGTGTTGCTGCGGTGGCTGCCGCCCGATAACTCAGGTAATCTGCTGCGCTGGTCGGGTATTTTATTTTCTCATGGTATGTGCATGAGCGTGCGGAATTCCCTCGCGGATGCCCCGGGCCTATTGCTTGTGGCCTTGATGGTTGTGGCGCTTGAGCGAGGTCGTAAACCCAGTGCCGTGATTGCGCTCGGAGCGGCGCTTTTGACTAAAGAGACGAGCTTACTCGCGGGCACTGCCTTGATCCCAAAACGCGGCAGTGGGTGGCGAGCTTGGGTCGTGACGGCGAGTTGGGGAGCGCTGGCGATTTTACCCTTTGCTGCGTGGCTGGGTTATGTGCGCTGGCACCTTGGTGCCAATAATGACGCAGGGCTGGGGAATTTTACGCTGCCACTGGTTGGGTTGGTTGAGAAAAGCTCGATGGTTGTAAGCGAATTGCTCGCTGGGCACACCGGACCAACTTTCGTGGGTAGTTTGCTTGTGATGGTGGCCCTAATGACTCAGGCGGCATTTTTTTTCCTACACCGTCAGCCCGAAAAAATGTGGTGGCGCATCGGTGTGAGCTTCGCGGTGCTGATGCTCTTCATCGCGCAGCCGGTCTGGGAAGGTTATCCGGGTGCGGCGACTCGAGTCCTGCTACCAATGATGCTCGCCTTTAACCTGCTTGTGCCGCGTGGGCGCCGTTGGTTGGCGGTGTTAGTGCTTGGTAACCTTTCGGCGATTGTCGGGGTGCACGAATTCAACGCCCCCCCGCATGAAAGTTTTGTCGTGAGCGGTGAGCGTTCGGTGCGCACCCAGATAAAATGGGGGCGTGGTGAGGGTTGGTATGTGGCGGAAGGTGATGGTCGCCGGCAGTGGCGTTGGAGCAGCGGTTTGGGGCGCTTGCGGCTTACGAATACCTCGACTGAACCCGTGATGGTGCGCCTGAGCGGTGAAGTTGCGGCGTTAAAACCCATGCGCGTAACAATCCGCGCGGATGAAGTGGTACTTTGGAACGGCGCGGTTTCGGTAAAGCGCGAGGCTTTTGAGACGACGCTTTTTTCGATTCCGGCTAAAGCCGGTCAAGAGATTGAATTTAGGGCCGATACCTCTGGTGTGCAGCACGCGAACGGCGATGAGCGGGTGCTGGCGTTTGCGGTGTACGATGTGGACATCGCTGTTGCCGGGACGGGTCCGGCTGCCAAAACTAAAGACTCAAAATGAAGGCCTGGGATAATTTTCTACGCAGATTCAAGCTGGTGCGCCGGTTGGAAATTCGCGTGCAAGAACTTGAAGGCGATAAGGCCGATCTGCGCCGCGACGTGGCTGATTTGGAAAAGGCTAACGCGCGCCTTGTGGCAGAGGCGGCAGAACGCGAATGGGTGTTTCCACCCGGACATTTTTACTCTCCGCAGACCTCACGTGCTGAGGTGGCGGAGGCGTTTGCGCGCGGCGGGTTTGGTCCACCGTTCCCCGGGGTCGATGTAAATGAAGCGGGCCAATTTGAACTCCTAAAAACATTTGCGGATTTTTATCCGGAACAGCCCTTTCCCGATCAACCTGTCGTGGGACGACGTTACCATTTGGACAATCCGTCCTACGGGCATTTTGACGGTATCATGTTGTATCTTATGCTGAGGCACGCGGGCGCCCGGCGAGTAATCGAAGTGGGCTCAGGTTTCAGTTCGGCTGCGATGCTGGACTTGAATGAATTTACGTGGAGTGGGCGGATGCAGCTTACCTTTATTGATCCCGACATGAGTCGCCTGCGGAAATTACTAAAACCCGATGACCAGGCGCGGGTGACGTTGATCGAACAGAAGGTTCAGGACGTGCCGACGAGCGTGTTTGCCGCATTGGAGCCAGGTGACGTGCTTTTTATTGATTCTTCTCACGTTAGTAAGCTGGGCAGTGATGTGAATCGGCTCTTTTTTGATGTGTTGCCGGTGCTTAAGCCGGGTGTTTTTGTGCACATCCACGATGTGACAGGAAATTTGGATTATCCGCGTGATTGGTTTGAGGAAGGGCGCGCGTGGAACGAGCAATATTTATTGCGGGCTTTTTTGATGTATAACCGCGCGTGGCGTGTGGAGATGTTTTCGAGCTGGATTTACAACGTGCAGAACGCATTTCTGCGCGAACGCATGCCTTTGTGTGCGGGCGGCGGGGGTGGCCAAATTTGGCTGCGAAAAACCGGCGAATAAATCGCTTGGTAAAAGTCTGGCGAGGAACGCCGATTTTAGCGCTGGGTTACAGGGAGCAGTCGAAAAAATTTCACTCCGGGAGTTTCACCAATTTGCTCCCAATGCGTTTCGGGTAGAGCGGTTTGCGCGGCGGTGATTTCGGGCAGAAAGAGCGCGGCATAGATTTCGCGCTGGGCGTTGGCGGCGACGGAGCGCAGCTGGTGCAGTTGATGAGACGGAAGGATGTCCCAGCGTACGAGTATGAAATCGTTATAATAATGTGCGGCTCCGCTGAGTTGGGCCGTGATTACGACCGAGCCCGGCGAGATGTTAGATTCCAGCCAACGCGAAGCTACCCGATAGGCGCGCTCTTGTTCGCGGATGCCGGTGACATGGAGTTGGTGGGTGAGTAATACTTGCGCACTCAGGCTGACTGCGAGCAGCCACCAAGGCGGCGTTGAACGCCACAGTTGCGCGACGATCAGTCCGGCTAGAATGATCGCAGGGAACCCAGGTAGTAAAAAACGTACCTCTGACCAGATCGAACCAGCGCAGAAATAAGGTGCGTAGAAAATCACTAGAACCCCGATCCATGTCGCGAGTAATAACCTCGTGCGCGGTGGCGTGAACTTGGGCTGGCGCCAAGGCAGGAAGGCGGCAGCACAGGTAAGTGGCAGCGAAACAAGCAGCGGTACCCAGTACGTAAAATGAGCGAGGTTGCCGATGACGAAGCGTGAATTAAAGGCCGTGCTGATATCCCCGTAGCCGGTGGTAAACGCGGAACCGTAGGCTTGGGTGTTGTAATAAAAAAACCACGCCACGCCGGGCGCGCTACCCAAAATAGAGGCAAGCCAGCCACGTCCGGAAAAAGGCAGCGCTAGGAAAAACGGCAGAGCGAGTAACGCGCACGTCGGCCGCACTAGTACAGCGATGCCAAGTGCCGCGCCTGCAGCTAGGGCCCAAGACCCGTGTTGGTGTGATTTTAGTGCGCACAGAATCGCCGCAAGTGACCAAGTGAGCGCGAGGGCGTCGCTTAACGGTTGTAGCGATTGAAAAATAAAAAGTGGGCTGGCCCAAAGAAAAGCGACGCCACTAAGAGCCCACGCTTTAGAAAGCGCTAGGTGGCGAGCGAGCGCGTACAGCAGGGAGGCGGCGGCGAGGACGTTCAAGACGTTGACGAGGCGCGCGGCTTTCTCCCAACCGACAATGGGCGCGGCGAGCGCTAGATGAAGCGGTAGGCCTGTCGGGTACGTGGGCGACATGCGCGGCGTCAGGTGTTGGGCTGTAAAGCCTAGCGGTTCTTGCCAATAATAATGCCAGTCGGGTGGCGTGAGTTGGGGTAGGGATTTTACGGGTGCGTGAAACTTTCCTTGGGCGAGCAGGCGGGCGCTGTTTAGGTAGCCGGAGGAATCGGAGCCGGCGGCGAAGGGTGAACCTTCAAAATAGATGAAGGCCGCATAACCAAGCGCGGCTATTACGACGAGAACCCGCTGTAACGAGCGCGGTGCTATCAGGAAAGTTAGCCCTCGGGTGACCATTGCCAAAAAGTGACGTGACGGACGGCTCCGATTTCCTGCCAACGTCCCGGCAGGCGGGGGGCTAGAGCGGATTGGACCTCATGGGGAAAAAGCGCGGCCACGAGTGGGCGTTTTCCCGCTACCGCAGTGAGACGGGCGAAGCGCTCGAGATTTAAGCTATCCCAGCGGACCAGCGAAAAATCGGTGTAATAGATCAAAGCGCCACTGGTTTGTTCGGTGAGAATAATGGCATTCGCAGGCAGATGTTCTCGCGCCCACGTGCATGACTCTGGGAACACAGATTCTCCTAGGCCGATCAAATGAGCGTTGAGTCGATGGTGCCAAAAAGCGGCGTGGACTAGGATAACTAAAATGGCGGCAATCCCGCAACTGCGGGCGACTAGCGGACCTGGTAATCGAGGCGCCAGCAAGCGAACCCATAGTTTATGCATGACCCATAACCCTCCGATGATGATGGCGGGAAACGCCGGTAGGAGAAAACGCAGGTACCACCACCATTCATGTGTATGCCAGTAACCCGCGTAAAACGCCAAAAATGGTACCGTCCACGCGATCAAGACCCATGCAAAACGCGTTCGACTACCGATCCACGGTAGTAGCACCGCGAAGATGCCAACCGGTGTCAGCAAAACTGGCAGCCATCGTACATAATGCGCGAGCGTCGCCGGCATAATCTCGAAGGAGAATTTTGTGCTAAGATCGTCGCCATAACCGGAGGCTAGCGGGTTACCGTAAGCCTCGGAGTTATAAAGCAACTGCAAGAGCGCACCGGGAAATGCACCGAGTCCTAGCAACAACCAACGTCGCGTATCCAGCCCGAGGCACACTGCGACCGGTAATATGAGCATGAGGTTGGTGGGGCGAATCAAGACCCCGAGCGCTAAACAAGCTCCGGCGGCTAGCGCCCAAGGTAGCCGAGTGTGGCTGCGCCACGCGGACCAAACTGCAGCCATCCCGACCAACGTGGCGGGAATGTCACTCATCAGTTGGACAGACATGAAAGTCGTGAGTGGACAGGTCGCTAGCAGCAGCGCCCCGACTGTGGCCCAGCTCGAGGCCAAGCCCGCAGCTCGCCCCAGCGGAATCATCAACGCGACGGCCAGTAACGCGCTGATCACCATCACGAGTGGCGGCGCGAGTTCCCAACCGGCGATTTTCGCCGTAGCAAGGAGGACCAAGGGTAAGCCGATTGGGTACGTTGGCGCCATGGTGGCCTCGGGCATCGGCCGAAAGCCAAGCGGGATGAAGGTGAACGAGTCGAATTGGGCCGCATCGATTCCCGTCGGAATGCGCTGAGGGATGGCTGTCTGGCCCGCGGCGAGTAGTCGGGCGTTGTTGAGATAACCGGAGGAATCCGAGGCCCCGGCGTGAGCACCGACGTGGCGAATTAAAAAAAACGCATACACCACTAAGCCGCTCAAAAAGAGCGCGCGCCACCAAACGGCTGGGCGGGGCGGTAAGGCAGTTGAGTCGGCGAGTGATGAATCCATTCTTGCGTTGAGTGCGGGTAGACTTTGGCGTCTGAACTCTTCGTGGCCAGACTGATCCCATTTTACCAACGCAGCGCATCCCGGGCTTTGCCTTTTGCCTATGCTGCGACCGTGGCCTTGTTTGTGTGGATCTGTGCGCAATTTTATGTGCCGGGTAAGGGCTTCACCTATTTGGTGATGTTTGGTGGGAATGTGAGCGAGCGCTACATCCCGGCGCTCAAGGCGATCAACCACTACGAGGAACCCGACTCGACCGGTTACGATGCTCAATATTACGCGCAAATCGCGATGCGGCCCTGGTTGAGTAACCGGGCGTTGGGGGCGGCCGTGGATTCTCTGCCGTATCGGGCTCGGCGGATTTTATTTTGTTGGACGGCTTATGGCCTCGCGGGCGGAGATCCGGCGTGGGCCCTGCACATCTATGCGGTGCAAAACATCGTGTGTTGGTTTTTACTCGCGGCCGTATTGCTGTACTGGTTTCCGCCGACTTTGTGGGGGAATTTCGTCCGCTGGTTTGGGATCATGTTTTCTTTTGGGCTTTGTTTCAGCGTGCGGGGATCGCTGGTCGATGGGCCTAGTCTCTTGCTGATCGCCTTAGGCATGATTTTGGCGGAGCGGGGGCGTTCCTGGTGGGCGGCTGGCGTGCTGGGGCTGGCGGGACTCGGCAAGGAAACCAATATTATCGCGGGAGCGACGTTTGCGCCGGCGAATGTGCGAGATCGGCGCGGTTGGCTGCGCGCGATCGCGCAGGGCTTGATGGTGGTCGCGCCCCTGGCTGTTTGGATGGTGATTTTAAAACTATGGCTCGGTAACGGTGGCGATGCGGGCGCGCGGAATTTTTCTCTGCCTTTGGTCGGTTATTTTAACAAGTGGGTGGAGACATTCGCGGTGTTTAAGACCGATGACGCGGGCTCCATCGGATTATGGAGCGCGATGATGCTGATAGCGCTCACGGCGCAGTGTTTATTTTTTGTGCTGCGGCCGCGCTGGAGCGAGGCCTGGTGGCGAGCGGGGATTGGATACGCGGTGTTGTTGGTGGTGTTGGGTGATGCCGTGTGGGAAGGCTATCCGGGGGCGGCTTCGCGCGTGCTGCTGCCCATGACGCTCGCTTTTAACATCCTTGTACCCCGAGGGCGGGCGTGGTGGGTGTTGCTTCTATTGGGTAATCTTACGGTGTTTTTCTCGAGCGATACCCTCAAGCCGCCCGGGCGTGAAAGTTTCCGCCTCGAGGGGCCGCGTTCTTTGCGTATGGTCGAGTCGACCGGTCGTACCGTCGAAGCGGTTTTTAGTGAACAAGAATGGTTTCTACCGGAGCGTTCCCGTTTTGATTATTGGCGCTGGAGCCGCGGCAACTCTGAGGTTTTGCTCCGCAATCCCCATCCCTTTCCCATTCTGGCTGATATTACCTTCGACTTAAAGAGCAGTGACGAGCGTAACGTGATCGTTCGCGCTGCCGACCATAATGGCACCGTATTGTGGAAGGGTGGAACAGTGCGTACCTTGCGCGGTGTTGTGCTTAACGGCGTTCGCTTGCCGCCGGGTGATACCATTTGGCGATTTGAGACGAATAAACCGGCGGAATTCCCAAGCAATGGTGACCCGCGCAAAGTATCATTTAGCCTGCGAAACTTAGAAATCCGCGTCTCGGGTAAGGCGACCGAGCTCACTCCTAATCCCGCTAAAAAATAAGCGTGCTCAGAACCCGGCAATCGCCTCGAGCCGACGCCGGTAACGCGCGCCGACAACGGCGGGTGAGAATTTTTCGGTGATCGTCGCGCGTGCCGCGGCGCCGAGCCGAGTGCAGAGGGCGCGGTCAGCGAACAGGGTGCGCATGTGGGTGGCAGCGTGCGCGATATCGGGATCGGCCCAAGTCTGGCCCTTGGCGTAGGGGCCGTGGTTTGACGTAAGCTTGGTCAACGGTGCACGCACAGGGCAGCCGTTGTTGATATTAACGAACTCGGCAGTGGCCGACCAATCGGTGGAGATGACCGGTTTGCCGAGAGCCATGCATTCGGCGACGGCGAGTCCGAAGCCTTCTGAGCGGTGTAATGAAACAAAGACATCGCACGCGGCTTCCAGGGCGTAGATATCGGCGCGCGAGAGCGTTTCGGTGATGAAGTGGATGCCGGGAATGCTGGCGGCGTCGGCTTGAAGGCGGGCAAAATCAGCTTCGTTGCCGATCAGATTTTGAACTTTTACTACCAACTTGGCCGAGGCCGCAGGGAGCCCGGAGTCGCGGAAAGCGGCGAGGGCGGCGCGGGGGTTTTTGCGTTCGGCGTAGGAGTTGAGATCGAAAAGCGTGAGAAATAAAAATTCCGTAGAGGGAAGACCGAGCCGGGCACGGAGCGTGGCGGTGTTCTCGGTGGGCGCGGTAACAGTGATCGCATGGGGGAACGTGAGAACGGGAAGCGGGGATTTTTCCGCAATGGCGGCGCGGGCAAAATCGCTGGGGCACCAAATCTCGTCGTAGTAATCGAAGGATGGAACCCAGTCGTCAGGAAACTCGGGGAGTTCCCAGGCAAAGTAAGCGATATTGTATTTGCCGGCGCGGAATGATTTTCCGTGGTGATGATCGAGGTCGCGGGAAGCGGGTGGATCGATGTGGATGACATTTACGTCATTCGGATTTTCGTCGGTGAGGCGGGCGGCGTAGGTGAGATCTCCGAGGCGATTTTTGCAGTTGAGTTTGAGCGGAACGAGTGACGCGGGGATACCGGCGGCATCGGCAGCACGGACCATGCAGCGAGCGGATTCGCCTAGGCCTAGGTCGGCAGTCAGAAAGCCGGCGATGTTGAGGCCAAGGTGCGCGTGGCGCCGGGCGAATTCGGCGCGAAACGGTGCGTGGCGGCGCGAGAAATCGTAAATCAACTCGGCGGGGGCGGCGGGCGTGGCGCTGGTGGTGAGCGCGGTGAAGCGGAGGGCGCGGTTTTTATTTTGGGCGCGGAAGCGTTGTAACGGTCCTAGGCCGGAGACGCGAGCGAGCCAAGCTAGGGTATTGGTAAGCGTTGTGCCACCGAGGCGAAGCGTGAGGGTTAAACCAGCCGTGGGCGCAGGGACGGGGAGTGGGATAACGATTTCCCACGAGCCGGGCGCGAAGTTGCTTAGTACGCTGACCGGGGAGCCGTTGAGAAAAATCGAGAGAGTGGGCGGCTTTTTTTCAAGACTTTGGGCGTCGGGGTGCGGGCGGTACTCGCCGTTGAGAGTGAGGTGGGTGATGCCGTCTAGAGGGGGAAGTCGCAGCTGCGCGGTTTCGCGAATCCAAGCGGAATCAGTCGCGTAGTCGTCGAAGAAAATGCCGGTGTAGTGCGTGAAGCGCCGGGCGAAGGCGCCGCCAAAAGGGGGCGTGCGGGTAACGGTGGGCATCAGGTGAAAACGGCGACAGCCGTCGTATCTAACAAAGCGAACGGCCGGCGGCTTTGGCAAAGCTTTCTGCGGGTGGGTTCCTTTTATAAACAAAACGCGCCACCAAATTCAGGCAAGCAGCAGATCGGCGCTCACCGCGAACCGCGCCGAAAGCTTTTTAATGTGATCGACCGTGAGATTGCGGGTTCCCTTTAGGATACGGTAGGCGATAGAGCGATCCACTCCTATGATGTGCCCGAGATCGTGTCCGGTCAGGTCATTCTCGGCCAATAAGAATTTTACCGTTTCGATGCCTTTGACCGGCGTAGGTTCGGCCATGGTCTCGTGTTCGTAATCTTCGACCAGCTTGGCCATGAGTTCGAGGTAGTCCTCCTGATCGCGGTTAAGTTTGAAACCGACGAGCGCGTGGACGATTTCCACGGCATTATCGTAGGTGGTGGCGTCATGAATGGGACGTGGCACGTGCAGAGCCACCAATCCTGAGTAGGTTTTCGACAAACTGGAGAATTTAAGCGTCGTCATCGTTTTCAAGGAGATGTTTTCCAAGTGTTCTTGCTGTAAGCGGCATGAGTGAGGAACCGCATGGTAAACACTTCTTTCCGGTTGTAATGAATGGCGGTGATTAGGCGAAAATCGTTTGTGATGTTAAAAACGGTGACGGTGCGGTTGCTTTTGACTGTAACCTGGTCGGCGTGGGCAAAGGTCTGTCGCGTTTCGATGAAATTTTGCCAGCGGGCGGCTCTAGTCACCCGATACCAATGGTCGAGAGGTGCACGTGCTTTAGGATAGGTCTTCTTGGCCGCATCGAGAAATTTACGGGTAATGATGCGCATTAGACTATGAAAAAAGTGACCAAATAGGCCACTCGGTCAAGTAACTTAAGGTGACCTTGAATTCATATAGCTGAGTTCACCCCGATTTGACGGACACGAGTTGGGCCTCAAAAAAATATCCGGATTTAGGATTTTGGAGAGCCGGAATGTCCGCAGAGCGGAGGCGCTACGAGAGATGTTCCTTTCTGCGGGGTGGGGGCTGCAGGTGTTTTTGCTTAATTGGAAAGCGGGGCTTGCGTGAGCTGCGTTCCACCGTTTTCTCAAGTGGTTGTCTGTCTTGCCTGTCCGCGTTCTATTTCACCCCCAAATTTATGTCGAACCTAGTACAAAGGTGGCGCTGGCTTGGGTTGACGCTGGCGGCCGCTCTGGTTTGCGTGGCGCACTATGGCTGGTGGACCCCGCAGCGTTGGACGGTGCCGGCGGACTACGGCGGGGAATCTTTGGAAATGTTGGCGCGGATTCAGGCGGCGTCGGAAGGTGATTTGGCGCCGTTGCGGCCGCAGGTGATGTCGCGCTTGGGGGCGCCCTTTGGCGCTAATTGGAGCGCTTATCCCTCCTCGGATTTGTTGCTGTTGTGGTCCTTAGGGCAATTGGCGCGAGTGACGGGGGTGGCCGCAGCGGCCAATCTCGCGTTGTTGTTGGCGGTGCTGACGGCGGCGTGGTCTTTTTACGGGTGTGCGCGTTGGTTGCGGGTGCGTTGGGAATGGGCGATGGCGGGGGCTTTGTTGTTCGCGTTTACCTATCAGGCTTTTAACCGGGGGTTGCCGCATCTGTTGGTGGCGTTTTCTTGGACGGTGCCGCTGGCGATTTTTACGTGTGCGTTGGTGGCCGCGAGCCGTCGCGTGGGTGGGCGGAGCTTGCTGGGTGGGCTCGTCTTGGGCACGGCGTTGGTGATCGGGGTGAGTAATCCTTATCACCTTTTTCTGTACCTGCAGTTGATGACTTTGGCGTTGGCGGCGCAGGGGTTTGGTCGGCGCCGCTGGGAAAATCTGCGGCTTGGGTTGTGCGCGTTGGCGCTGGCGGGGGCGGCCTTTTTGGTGGTGGAGATGCATGTGTGGTTTTACACGACGGATACGGCGGCGGATTCTCCGCTGGAGCGTAATTACGGCGGGACCGAGCGCTATGCGTTGAAGCCGTTGGAATTGGTGGTGCCGCCGGCGACGCACCGGTGGGACGCGTGGGCGTTTTTCGGCAACCGGTATTTGCGGTGGTCGGATTGGCGAAGCACGGAGGCGTTTGCCCCGTACCTGGGTGTGGCTGGGGTGATGGGATTATTGTGGTTGAGCGCGGAGGCTTGGGTGGCGGTGTTGCGGCGACGGCGCGTGCCAGGCGGAGCGTTGATGTCGGGTTGGGTGCTGGCCTTTGCCTCGGTGGGTGGACTCACCAACGTTTTTGCGTTTTTCACGGGGCTGGCGTTATTTCGGGCGAGTAACCGATTTAGCATTTTTCTCTCGGCGATTGTGTTATTGTTTTTGGTGTCGCGCTTGTCGCGGTGGTGGACGGGCCGAGCGGCCGGCTGGAGTGTGGCGGCGGCGCTGGTGTTGGTGAGTCTGGGGCTCGCGGATCAATTGCCGCGGGCCTCGAGTCCGGAGCGGCAGGAGCGCACGGTGCGCATGGCGCTGAGTGATCGGGAGTTTGGCCAACGGCTCGAGGCGGCTTTGCCGGCGGGAGGGATGCTGTTTCAGATGCCCGTGGTAGTGTTTCCTGAGGCGCCCCAGCAATTTCAACTCGGAGACAGCGAACATTTCCGGCCGTTTCTGGCGACGAACGCCCTGCGTTTCAGCTACGGGGCGATCAAGGGTCGTAGCCGCGGGCAATGGCAGCGTGATCTCGCGGGGATGCCGACGGCGGAGTTGGTGAAGGCGCTGGAGAGTTATGGGTTCGCCGCGATTTATTTAAACCGGCGTGGTTTCGCGGACCGCGGAGAGCGCTTATTGGCAGAGTTGGCGGCGCTGGGTCGGACGGGCCGGATCGAAGGGGTGCGAGGGGAGCAAATTGTGGTGCCGCTCCAGCCGAGCGCCACACCCGTGCCGCCGCTGGCGCACACGGTGACTTTTGGACGAGGTTGGCATCGGACGACTGCGGGCGCGCATAGTGGCGGGGCTATGACTGAGCCGCGTTGGGCGTATGAGTCGGCTACGATGTCGTATTACAATCCACACCGGGAGCGGCGCTGGTATGCATTTAAGTTTAAGCTGAGTGGCGCGGGAGCGCGGCGGACGTTGCACTTGGCCGTAAATGGAGAAGAGCAACTGGACGTGAAACTAAATGAGACGGCCCAGGAGTATCGGTTTCGAGTTCAACTTAACCCAGGACCTAATCATGTGGATTTGAAATCGCCGGAGCCGGCGGTGCGGCTCAGCGAAGAGCGCCGGCAATTGCGCATGTTTGCCGTGCATGAATCGGCGGTGACGCCGGTCGCTGGGCCGGAGCATCCGGAGGGTTGAAGCGTTAGGAGTGGGGCGCGGTTGGCGGCAGAAGTTTGGGGGCGGCGAGGACGAAAAGACCGCCGAAGAGGCTCCAGAAAATAGTGGTAGCCCAGACGAGCAAAGCTAGGAGTACAGCACGGTCGTGGAGCTCGGGTGTGGCGAGTAGGCCGAAGGCGGCGAGGGTTGTCAGCAGGGCGCCCTCGCGAACCCCGTGGCCGCCGACGCTGATGGGTAAGGCGGTCGCGGCATAGGCGACACTCATCGCCACGCAGGTCTCTAAAAACGGCAGGTCTAGACCGATCGCGAGGGCAAGCAGCCACGCGGAAATAAAATCGAGAATCCAGATCACTCCGCCTAGTCCGAGCGCCGTGAGGTGAACCAGCGGAGTGGCGCGGATGCTGTCGAGCAGTTGGCAGGCGGTGGCGAGACGCGCGGGACCAAGGAGGCGGCGGAGCGCTTGCGGCCAGCGCGTGGGGTTGACGCGCAAAAGGACCACGGCGGTTAGGCCGCCGCTGATGCAGATAGCGATGGCTGCGAAGAAGAGCCAGCCCAGCCGCGGTTCGACGGCGAAGGACAAGCTGCGAGCGGCGAGGGCGGCGGCCGCGAGCGCCATCAGGACCACCAAGCCCATTGCGCGGTCGATGATGAGGGTGGTGAAACCGGCCGCGCGCTGAGCCGAGGCATCCCGCACGATATAGAAAACGCGCGCGGCATCGCCGCCGATTCCGCCCAAGAGAAACGCATTATAAAATTGGCCGATCCACGTGACGACGTGGGCCCAGTGAAGCGAAAGCGGCACGCCTTGGGCGCGCAGGAGCTGCTGCCAGCGCCAAGCGTGGAGCGGGTAGGTAATGCCGGCGATGAGCACCGCGGTGATCGTCAGCGGCAGGGAAAACTGACCTTGGAGGGTGGCTAGTTGGGTAAAGTCGATCTGACGGGCCAAAAGCCAGAGCAAGGTCAGTGAAATCAGGTAACGGGCAGCGCGGCCGGCTGGTGTGGCTAAAAAGGAGGTTAGGCGGCGCATCAAGGAGCTGAAGGGTAGGTGGAGGGAACCGCGTTGGCTAGAAAAAGGCGCTACGAATCGTGGTTGCGGGCGCCTCCGGACCCAGCAGGTTGGTGAGTCGCCAAAAATGAATACTGACGAATACATAAAACTCGCAGAGGTGGAGGACCGTATGTGGTATTTTCCCGCGATGCACTGGTATGTGCAGCGGGCTTTTCGCCGGGCTGGGGTAGCGGCAGATGCGCACGTGTTAGACGCGGGCTGCGGGACCGGGGGATTGAGCCTGCGGCTGCGGGCGGCGCAGCCGGGTTGGAAGATGGAAGCAATCGACTTTTCCCCGCTGGCCGTCGAGTTGGCGCAACGCCGCGTGCCGGGTGTGCATTTTCAAGAAGCATCGGTAACGGCACTACCGTTTCCTGACGCCTCATTCGACGCGGTGGCGTGCGTGGATGTCATCTCGCAGGTGGACGACGACCGTGGGGCTCTGGCCGAGCTTTTTCGCGTGCTGAAGCCCGGCGGACATTTTGTGACGAATGTGCCGGCTTACATGTGGCTGTGGTCTTACCACGATGTTTCGTGTCAGACGAAGCGGCGCTACGTGCGCCCGCAGTTACAAGGGTTGATGGAAGCGGCGGGATTCACTCACGTCGCTGCCACCCATTGGAACGCTTTAACGTTACCGCTGTTGATGGTGAAGCGGAAGATCTTGCGCACACCAGAGGACACGAGCGATGTGAAGCCATATCCGGCAGCGTTGGAGGCTATGTTCAACGGCTTGATGGGGATTGAGCACGCGTGGGTGCGGGCGGGCGGGCGTTGGTCCTGGGGCTCGTCGATTTTTGCCTCGGCGCGGAAGCCATCGGCGTAAGCCGCAGCGCGCATGTATTTTTACTTAGTCACTTTCGGTCTGATGGTGCACGTGCTGTTTTGGGGCGCGGGCTTGGCGATCTGGACGATGCCGCAGCGTTGGCGGAAATTTTGGCCTGTGCTGGCTGTGCCGGCGGGGTTTATGTTGCAGGCGCTTGTCGTGTGGATGGGTAGTCTAGCGGGTTTGAAAGGCACTAACCACTATGCGTGGTGGAGCGAAGTGGTGCCGGTCGCGGTGCTGGTGGGCGCATTAGCGAGGCATGGCGTGGGAGTATGGCGAGCTGGGGTGCGGAAATTTTGGCCGTTGTGGGGTGTGACGGCGGTGGTGTTGGCGGCATTGGTATTTCCCTTGGCGCGCGCCTCGAAGGGGCTGACGACGAGCTCGCTGGGGAGTTGCGATGCGGCGGACTACGCGGCGGGCGCACGGGTGTTGATGGAATTCGCGCGGGGCGACCGAGACGGGTTTATCGGTTTGTCTGAGGTGGTGCAGGTGATGTCGGTGGATAATTTTTTCGACTACTGGGTGCGTTTGAATCATTTCGTGCCGGCTGCGTTGATCGCGTTGAATGGGACGATTCTGGATTGTGCGCCGTATGAACTGACGGGAGTCATGACGATGGTGCTGTTGGCGGGCTCGCTGCCGGTGGTTTTTTGGATGGCGCGGGCGGTGCTCGGTTATCGCGGCTGGGTGAGTTTGGCGATCGCGGCACTTTATGGAATGAGTCCGATCACGTGGTACGCGGTGGCGCATGTGGCGATGGGCCAGTTGCTGGCGGCGCAGGCGATCGCGTTGCTGACTTGGGCGGGAATCGCGCTCTGGCGTGGAGGATTTGAAGGGCGGCGCGCGCTGAGTTTTTCCGGGGTGTTGGCGTTGGGCTACGCGCTCATACTTGGAAGTTATAATTTCATTTTGCTGGTATGTCTCGCGCCGGCGGTGGCCTACGCTGGCGGTCTGGCCGTCTGGAGAGGTGAATGGCGGCGGTTGGGGGCTTGGGTGTGGATGATGATGATCCCGTTGATCTTAAGCGGTATCATTTTGTGGGAGCGCGTGGCGGGGCTGGCCGAGCGGTTAGCGCTGCTGCAACAATTTGATTTTGGCTGGAAAATTCCGCTGCTTACCCCGGCGGGCTGGCTCGGACTGGTGGCGACGCCGGACTTAAGTGCGTGGCCGCTGGTGCCGGGCCTCAGCTTGGCGTTGGTGACCACGGTAATGGGGTGCGCGGCGATGGTCCGCGGCGCGAAATTTAAGCGGCGTAGTGCGTACGTGACGCTTTGTCTGCTGGTGCCTCCGATGATCGGTTACGCGTATCTGAACGCGCGTGGAATGTATCTCGGGACGAATGCGAGTTACGATGCGTATAAAATTTTGGCGGTTTTTTACCCCGGAATCTTGGCGGCGATGATGTACTGGGTGACGCTCGATGCGCGCGGTTGGCGACGCGGTTTAGTGGTAGGGTTTACGGTCGTAGTCGTCGGGCTCAATCTCGTGGTGGCGAATCGTTTTGTGCGGCAGCTACAAAATCCACCGCTGATGGTCGGACGCGAATTGCTCGATTTGAAAAAACTGGAGGCGCGCTCGGATGTGACGTCCTTGAACCTGCTTGTGCCCGACATGTGGTCGCGGCTTTGGGCTAATTCGCTGTTGCTTAAAAAACCGCAATATTTCGAAACGCATACGTATGAAGGCCGGCTCAACACGCCCTTGCGCGGCAAGTGGGATTTGAACGGAGGCTTGATTGCGCTGCGGCTGCCCGACGGTGGGAGTGAACGCATCAGTTCGCACTTCTCGATCGCGAACACGGCGCACCCTTATTTTATGCGCGTGAGATTAGGCGAGGGGTGGTATGCGATGGAGCAGTTGCCGCGCTCACCGGTTCGTTGGAATTGGACGCGGGGCGATGCGACGCTGCGCGTGGAGAACCCTAACGAGCGCCCGCGGCGGGTGGTCGCGTATTTTAATGCGCGTTGTCAGGAGCCACGTGAGTTGCAGCTCTGGCTAAATGGTCGGCTGATGCGCTCCTTACAGCTGACGGAGAACTTACACGTGGTGCGTGTACCCGAAATCACCTTGCCGGCGGGGGTGAGTGTACTGGAGTTGCGTTTGAGCCCAGCGCGCTCGGGGTCAGTGCCAGCAGATGGACGTCCGCTAGGATTGGCGCTCTACGGATTGGAGATTGAAGTTAAGCGCGATACGGATGCACCTGAGCCTGAGCCCTAGAAAGCAGAGGGTCGAGGCATCGGGATGGAGTCTGTTCAAACGTCGATCTGATGCGGCATTTTGAAGCACGGCGGTGGGTGGGAATGCTTCTGGGCCTTGGCTGCCCGGCGCTGTTCCCGCAAGTCTGCGAACAGACTCGAGAAGCCGCCCTGTATTTTACGCCCGGCAGCGACCTGCCAGTAAAGGGC